>JACQTH010000325.1 GCA_016210935.1 Acidobacteriota bacterium
CCGTAGATGAGAATCCGGCCCGGTCGCAGGTACTCCTCGAAGCCTGCAAGGGCGAGTCCGGTCTTCTGCGCGTAGGGGCTGGTGATGAGTCGATCCACGCCCGAGGCGCCCGCCACGAGTTTGAGCGACAGCCCCAGTGCCTCGAGGCGGCCCTGCAGGAATGCCCCGACCGTGACGCCGGCAGGCGATTCGGTCACAGCCGACACGAAGCAGAGACTCTACGCATCCGGCTCGATCAGGCCGAGATTCCCGTCCCTGCGTCGATAGACGACGTTGACGGCGTCAGTCGTGGCGTTCCGGAACACGAGAAACGCCTCGCGCGCGTCCTCAATCGCGAGGGCGGCCTCTTCGATCGTCATCGGCTTCACGGCATAGCGCGTCGGCCGGACCACCCTCGACCGATCTTCCCGCCCGGGGGGTCGCCGCCCGCGTCGCGGGGGCATCGGGGTCGCCGCGGCGATCACCTTGGCCGGCGTCGCGTGCCGCTTGCGCTCCTGCCACTTGCCTTTCACCTTCGTGGCCTGATGGCTGATCTTGTCGACCGCCTCGGTGAGCGACGCCTCCCAGGTGCCGGTGTCGCCGATGCCGTGCAGCATATGGTCGCCTCGCGCGTGCACGGTCACCTCCGCGATATGGCGGTACTTCTGGCGCGTGAGGACCACCTGCGCCGAGACGAGGCTGTCGTTGAGCATGCGTCCGAGCTTGTCGAGCCTGTTCTCCACGAGCCGGCGGAGGGCCGGCGTGATGTCCACATGTCGCGCTGTCAGGTCGAATCGCATAGGTCACAACCGGGAGACGGGAATCTCGAAATGGGACGTTCGTGAAGCGTGCGACAGAGGTCGAGGGGATGACGCGATCATCACGTGACCCGTGCTTGCGTGCCGCAACCTTGTCTTGCAAGCCGGGCTTCGGCGCCGCCGCGGCCGGCCGCGCACCTGGTAACGAAGCGAAGCTTCGTTACGTCAATACAGCATCTTGCGCTGGTTCGACGTCGGGATTTTCAATTCCTCCCGATACTTCGCGATGGTGCGCCGCGCGAGCACCAACCCTTCTTTCTGCAGGATGTTGACGATCTTCGAATCGCTGAGCGGCTTGCGCGGATCCTCGTTCTCGATGATCTTCCGGATGCGCTGCTTGATCGTCACCGACGAGACGCTCTCGCCGTACGAGCTGGCAATGCCGCTGTGGAAGAAGAATTTCATCTCGTACACGCCCTGGGGCGTGTGCATGTACTTGTTGGTCACCACGCGGCTGACCGTCGACTCGTGCATCCCGATGTCGTTCGCGACGTCGCGCAGCACGAGCGGCCGCAGATGCTCGATCCCGTGATCCAGGAATTCGCGCTGGAAGTTGATGATGCTGGTCGCGACCTTGTGGATCGTCTTCTGCCGCTGCTCGACCGACTTGATCAGCCACAACGCCGACCGGAACTTGTCTTTGACGTAGGCCCGGGTCTCGTCGGTGTTCTCCGCGCTCTTGTCGAGCAGCCGGCGGTACACCGGGCTGATCCGGAGCTGCGGCAGCCCCTCCTCGTTGAGCACCGCGACGTACTCGTCTTCCATCTTCACGACGTACACGTCGGGAATCACGTACTGCGACTGCGACCGGTTGTACCGGCTACCCGGCTTCGGGTCGAGATGCTGAATAATCTCGATGTGGTGCTTCAGCTCCTCGATCGTGAGACCGAGTTTCCGGGCCAGCTCCGGGACCTGATGGTTCTGAAGCAGGCGCAGGTGCTCCGTGATGATCTTTTCGGTGGGCGTCCCCTCGAGACCGAGATGGCGCACCTGCAGGTACAGACATTCCTGGATATCGCGCGCGGCGACGCCAATCGGGTCGAAGCCCTGAATCAGCCGCAGCGCCCGCTCGACCTCCTCGACGGGCCAGCCGCCCATGGCCGAGATTTCGTCCACTGACGCGACCAGATAGCCGTCGTCGTCCAGATTCCCGATGATGGCCTGCCCGATCTCGCGCATCAGATCGTCGTCGGTCTGCAGCGAGAGCTGCCACATCAAGTGGTCGGTCAGCGAGGTCGTGGTGGAGAGCGTGTTCTCGATGGGCGGCAGCTCCTTGATTTCCTGCTGCGCGCGCGGCCGGTAGCCGTCGTCGAGATAGTCCCCGAAGAAGTACTCGTAGTCGCTGTCGTCCCAGGTGTCGACCTTGGTCGTGGCGGCGGCCTCGGCGTCTTCCGGCTTGTCGCCGGCGGCCGCCTCGGCCGTCTGCTGCTCTTCCGGAGCGGTCTCCTCCAGCATCGGGTTCTCAACCATTTCCTGGTTGAGGAGCTCGGACAACTCCAGCGTCGACATCGGCAGCAGCTTGATCGCCTGCTGCAGCGAGGGCGTCAGGATGAGTTTTTGAACGAGCTTGGTGTGGAGCTTCTGCTGGATCGCCATACCCGGCTACCCGCGTCGGGGGACCCTCCGTCCTGTGTCCATGTTAGTCCAACCGGAAGTCCGCGCCCAGATAGATTCGGCGAACCTCTTCATCTGCAGCCAGTGTATCGGGCGTCCCGCGCCGGAAAATCACACCGTCATGGACGATGTAGGCCCGGTCGGTAATCTTGAGCGCCTCCCGGACGTTGTGATCGGTGACGAGCACGCCGATCCCCCGCTCCTTCAGGTGCAGGATGATCTTCTGAATATCCGCGACCGCAATCGGATCGATGCCGGCGAAGGGCTCGTCGAGCAGCATGAAAAGCGGGGAAACCACGAGCGCTCGCGTGATTTCCACGCGGCGGCGCTCCCCGCCCGACAGCGTATAGGCGGGGGCATGCGCCAGCGGCGTCAAACTCAGCTCGGCCAGCAGCTCTCGCAGCCGCGTCCGTCGCGTGGCGGCGTCGATATCCAGCGTCTCGAGAATCGCCTCGATGTTCCGCTGGACCGTGAGGCCCCGAAAGATCGACGGCTCCTGCGGCAGGTACCCGAGTCCTTTTCGCGCCCGGACGTACATCGGGTCATGGGTGATGTCCTGCCCGTTCAGCACGACACGCCCCGAGTCCGGCGCCGTCAATCCAACGGCCATGTAAAACGTCGTCGTCTTCCCCGCGCCGTTCGGGCCGAGCAGGCCGACCACTTCGCCCGACTCGATCTCGAGGTTCACACCCCGGACAACCGTACGGCCGTTGTACGACTTGGTGAGATCCTGGGTCCGAAGTGTGGCCATTCAGCGCGGCGTGGCGGCCCCCGAACACCTGGTGTTCGCGACACCACCGGCCTGCGGCGTGTTCGTGGCGCCGCTCTTCGTCTGCGGGTTGTTGCCGCTCCTGGTTTGCGTGCGGACTAGCAGCTTGCCGTCAACAAAAATCGTATCGGTCGATTTGAACAAAGTCAAAGTCTGGCCGGTCGTTTCCCGGCACGGCTCGATGACCCGCACGTCGCCGTCGAGCACGTAGCGCTCGTCAGCGACGTAATACGTCAGGCGGCGGCTCCTCGCCTCACGCCCCTCGTCACGCAGCTCGACGTGCCCGTACGCCTCCGCGCGTTCCAGTCTTTCGCCGTCCTCGGACAGATAGAGCTCGACTCTGTCCGCCCTCAGGTCGCCCTGCGCGCCGACCACGTGCGCGTTGTTCCTGTACGTCACCCGGCGCAGCTTGTCGTCGTATTGCAGCTCCCGCGCCGCCGCGATCGTCGTGATCTTGGTCGGCTTCGGGTCCTTGTTTTCCGGGGGCCCAGCCGGCGGATCGCCCGCCGGCTTCCCGTCTTCGTTCTTTGTCGCGTCGCCCGGTTTTCTCTTTTGTGGGAGGTCCGGATTGGTCTGCACGAGCATCATCGTGGAGCGGACGTTGCCCCTTGCGGTCATGTCGCCCGTGCGGTCGTCCATCGTGATGGTATCGGCCTGAATCGAGGTGTCGACCTGCCAGACTCGCGCGCTGCCCGTATAGGTGGCCCGTCCGTTCTTCTCGTCCGACGTGACCAGGTCAGCCATGCCGTTGATCGCCTGATCGGCCTTCATGATCTGCGGGCGCTTCGTGGCCCCGCCTCCCGCAGCCCTGGCTTCAGCGATCGGAAGGATCGTGCTCTTGACCTTTGTCCGTGACGTGATACGGCGGTTGTCCACTTCGATCTCGAACCGCTCGGCGTCCACGGACCCTTCCGCCGTCTCGATGTGCGGCAGCGCGCCGGGCCGGCCCACGAGAATGATTTTCCCCGTGGCCATCATGTAACGCGCTTCGGATCCGGTGCCCCTCGTGTGGCCGTCCTCCAGCGAGACGTCGTTCATGAAGCGCGCGTCTTCCAGCGCCAGGAGCCCGGCCTGGAAGCGCACATCGAGATCGCGCGCCTTGATCACGCGCGGCTGGCTGCTGCCGGCCGGCGTCTCGTGGTATTCGATCCCCTCGCGGAAACGGGCGTAGTCGAGACCGCCGTCGCCGTTTCCACCGGCCTCGAACGAGCCCGCGCGAACCGTACGCGACGCCGAATTCCTGATGCCGGGCATGGTGAACTCGACGTGTTCGCGGCTGACCATGTCCGTCACCGTCCGGCCGTTCGGCGCGAGGCCGATCTCCATGTACTCACCCGTCAGCCGCCGCTCCTGTCCGGCGGCTTCCCCCGCGATCTCGATAACGCTCGTGCCGGCGAGCGCCGCGCGTTGCAGCGTACGGCCGTCCTCGGCGTAGGTGAGATTGATGTCCCGTGCATTCAGGCTCCGCAGGGCGCCGGCGCCGCCCTGCCTCGAATCGACGCGCGAGTTGCCTCTCAGCTCGATCATCTCGATCCGCTTGTTGTCCTCGGTCAGCGCGACGGTCGATTCGTCGGCACTGATGCTTCGCGAGGCGCTCTCGGCCACCACGCCGCCCGTGAACTTCAGGTAGTGTTCCACCCTCGCCATGCCCGCGGCGCCCGAGTGCACCTTGACGGGCTCCTGACCGTTCCCGTCCTCCGCGACGTCCACCACGGCGTTGTTCAGGATCCAGACGACCTCGCGTTGTTCGTCGTACGTCATCCCGACGCCGTTGCCGGAGATGTTCTGCTGCGCGAACGCGGCGGGTCCGTCGGTGCGGACAAGACCCTCGCCCTTCGAGTACAACGCGTCGTTGGCGGTGGCGGTGAACGAGTCGCTCGACTCGAGGCGAACGTCGCCGTTGATCAGAATGGTCGCGCGATCGGCCGACACCTCCGCTGCTCTGCCGCTCAGCAGAAAGCTGCGCCCCGATCGATAGCTGGTGCGGACTTTGACGCCTTCCAGGACTCGGACGCGTCCATCGGCATACGTGAGGTATCGACCGCCGTCGACGCGGAACTCAGGCGCTTCGCCTTTCGCCTCGATGATGATCGTGCCGGTACTCTCGACGATGGCGGTCGGATCCGTGCGGGTCACCACCGGGACAGACTCGACCGTATCGCGCCGCTTGACCGCCATCGCGACGACGATGGCGAAGACGACCCCGGCGACGAGGATCACGAAGCGAAGGCGCTTCTGCCAGCTGGCCACGATAGTTCAGGATAGCATTTCGCGATTTGGCGATCTGGCGATTTGGCGATTTATTGAAGGATTGCGAGCCCATTAACAAATAAATCGCCAGTTCGCGCAGTCGCCAAATCGCAAAATTCAGCTCTCGTGGGCTTTCATATCCGCCACCGTCAGCTCGAGGAACGTCTCCCCCCCATACGAGCTCTGATCGAGCGAGAACGCGAGGTCGATGGCGCGATGCTGCGCCAGGAAGTCTTCGCGCTCGGCGCCGCGCCAGGCGATCGCCCGGAACGTCCGGCCGTCCTGGCGGAGCGCCAGCTTCAAGTGACGATCCTTCAACTTCCACGGTCCTTCGACGACGTCGACGCGCGAGGCGTGAAAGACCGGCCGTGGATTCCCCGGACCAAACGGCGAGAGCAGCGTCAACTCGCTCACCAGATCGCCTCGAATGGATCGAAACGGCAGCGGGCCGTCGATGCGCAGCCGCGGGCACAGGTCGTCGGGTCCCAGCAGCTCGTCCGCGTACGCGTTGACCGTTCGGCGCAATTCGTCGACGCGCGCAGCCTCCATCGTCAAGCCGGCGGCCATCCGGTGCCCGCCATACCGGGCGAACAGCGGCGCACAGTGTTCCAGCGCGGCCAGCATGTCGAAGGCGGGAATGCTGCGGCACGATCCGTGCGCCAGGCCCTCCTCGAGAGATAAGACGATGGCGGGACGATGAAAGCTTTCGACGAGCTTCGACGCCACAATGCCAATCACGCCGCGATGCCAGCCCTCCCCGTCGACCACGAGGATCGTTCGTGAGCCCACGTCGATGTCGGTCTCGACGCGCTTGCGGGCCTGCGTGAAAATCTCGAGCTCCTCCTGCTGGCGTTTCGCGTTTTCCTCGTTCAGCTGTTCGGCGAGCCCGCGGGCCTCTTCCGCCATCGCTTCGTCGGCGGCCAGCAGCAGCCGCGTCGCAATATCCGGCGTGCTCATCCGGCCGGCCGCGTTCACGCGCGGCGCCAGGATGAACGAGATGTGATAGCCGTCGATCGTCTTGCCGGCGAGGCCCGCCGCCTCCAGAAGGGCTCGCAGGCCCACTTTGTGCGGGCCGCGTGACAACAGATCCAGGCCCAGTTTGGCGATGACGCGATTCTCGCCGGTCAGGGGTACGACGTCCGCGAGCGTTCCGATCGCCGCAATCTTGACGAAGGCGGGCAGCCACCGGTCGCGGCCGAGCCGCGCGCACAGCGCCTGCACGACCTTCAGGGCGACACCGACGCCGGCGAGATTCTTGTCGGGATAGGCACAGTCGCGGCGCTTGGGGTTGATCACGGCGAGCGCCGGCGGCAGCTCCGGATCGGGCTCGTGATGATCGGTGATGATGAGATCCACACCGAGGTCACGCGCGCGTCGCGCCGCTTCGACCCCTCTGATCCCGCAATCGACCGACACGATGACGCGCACCCCCTCGGTCTGCAGCTTCTCGATGGCTGCCGGCTGCAAGCCATACCCGTCTCGAAGCCGCTCGGGAATGAAGTGCACGACGTCACCGCCGAGCAGCTCGACGGCCCGCCGCAGGATCACCGTCGAGGTGATCCCGTCCACGTCGTAGTCGCCATGGACGGCAATACGCTCCCGCCGGCCGATCGCGTCGCACAAGCGATCGACGGCCGGGCGCATGTCCGCGAGCCGATTCGGATCATGAAGATGTGAGAGCGAGGGGCGGAGAAATCGATCGGCCTCGTCGGGATCATCGAGGCCGCGCAGGCACAGGAGCCTTGCCAGGACCGGGGTAACCGCAAGGGCCGACGCGAGGCGAACCGTATGGGCCTCGTCGCAGGCCAGGTGGTCCCAGCGCAGCGGGGCGGTCATCGAGACATCTCTTGAGGCATCCTGCATCTCGAACGATCGGTTGCGGGCAAAGCTCCTAGACATCTTCTAAAGCCGATTCCCTTCCGAATGAGGCAAGTTTCGGCTTTAGAAGCTGTCTTAGGCGCGGCCGCCGCTGCGGCCGCGCAACCCGTAACGAAGCTTCGCCGCCAGTACGACGCGCTCTTTATCGCGGTCAGGGCGACGCTTCGTCACCGTCCACGAAATCGGGCCCGAGGCGGCCCATCTCGCGAAACTTCCGGTACCGGCGCTCGCGGCGCGCCTCGGGAGCGAGCGCCGACAGCTCGCCCAACGCGGCGGACAAGGGCGGATCGAGCAGCCGCGCCGCCGTGGCCGGATCGGTATGGGCGCCGCCGACCGGCTCGGGCACGATCTCGTCGACGATGCCCATCCGCAGCAGATCGGGCGCGGTGAGCTTCAACGCCTCGGCGGCCTCGACCTTCCGGCCCGCGTCTCTCCAGAGGATCGCCGCGCATCCCTCCGGTGGGATGACGCTGTAGATGGCGAACTCCTGAATCAACACCCGATCGCCGACCGCGATTCCCAGCGCGCCGCCGCTCCCGCCCTCGCCGCTGATCACGATCACGATCGGAACGTCGAGGCCGGAGAGTTCCCGCACATTGAACGCAATCGCCTCGGCGATACCCCGCTCCTCCGATTCCACGCCCGGATACGCGGCGGGCGTGTCGACGAAGACCACGATCGGCCGCTGGAATTTTTCGGCGAGGCGCATCGCGCGAAGCGCCTTCCGGTACCCCTCGGGCCTCGCATAGCCGAAGTTCCGGCGGATCTTCTGTTTCGTGTCGCCGCTTCCCTTGTGGTGCCCCACGACGAGCACCGGGCCATCCTTGTAGAGCGCGAACCCGGTGATGATTGCCGGGTCGTCGGCGAACCGCCGGTCGCCGTGGATCTCGGTGAAGTCCCGGAACAGGAAGTTGACGTACTCGAGGACGCTCGGACGGCCCGGATGCCGCGCGACGAGCACGCGCTGCCACGGCGTGAGCCGCCGGTACAGATCCGCTCGGATCTCCTCCACGCGCGCGCCGAGCCTCTCGATTTCGCGCGCGCGTTCCTCGGTGCGCGGCAGCAGGCTGAGCGCCGCGATTTCTTTCGTCAGAATCGCAATCGGCTCCTCGAACTCGAGGAAATCGGACGGCATGGTAACGCTAGCGCAGTTCGGCGGTCCCGCTCCCGCAGATCCGCTCCACTTCGGCCACGAGCTTCGGCGACGGCTGCACGCGGATTTGGCTGGCCACGTCCGCCCGGATGCGGACGGGACGCTCCAGCGATCGCAGCTCCACCTCGAACGAAACGCGGCGATCGCCGCGGTGTTGCTGAAAGAGATCGAACAGCGCCTTGAGCGTGTGCCGATCGTGCGGCGGCATCTCGATCCGGATCGCCAGCTCGCGGGCCAGCCGCTCCCAGAGCGCCTCGATCGGCCAGACATCCGACGCGACGAGCCGCGCCGTCTCCTCGTCGCGCTCGACCTTGCCTTTCACCAGGACCATCTGGTCCGCCTGCAGCACGGTCGCGGCGCGCGTGTAGGCCTCCGGAAAGACGACGACCTCGACCGATCCCGTCTGGTCCTCCAGAACGATCACGGCCATCCGATCGCCCTTGCGGGTCTTGAGCTGACGGATCGAGGCGATGACGCCACCAACGGCGATGTCCGCCGCCTTCGAGCTGCCGGGATCGATGTCCGTCAGGTCGGCGCTCTTCAAGGCGCCGAAGGTCGTCAGGTCTTTCGTGTACCGCTCGATGGGATGGCCGCTCCAGTACAACCCGAGCGCCTCCTTTTCGTACACGAGTTGCTGCGCCTCGGACCAGGGCTCCGCCTCGGCGAGCCGGATGCCATAGCCGTTGCCGGACGCGGACGCATCGTCGCCAGCGCCGCCGAAGAGTCCGACTTGACCTTTATCCCGATCGCGTTGTTGCCGCGCGCCGAATTCGCAGGCCCGCTCGAGGGAGGCCAGCAGGCGCGCCCGCGCGACGCGCTTCGGCGCGAGCGTGCCGGCAGCCCCATCGACGACGCTATCCATCGCGCCAGCTTTGATCAGGCTTTCGAGCGCGCGCTTGTTGACCGCCCGCAGATCGACTTCCTCACATACCTGGTAGAGGCTGGTGAGTCGCCCCAGCCGCCGGCGGACGTCGATGACGGCTTGAATCGCGGATTCGCCGACATTTTTCACGGCCGCGAGGCCGAACCGTACGCCTTCAGGCGTGACCGTGAACGCCAGCTGGCTTTCGTTGACGTCGGGTGCCAGCACCCCGATGGCCCGTTCGCGACATTCCGCCAGGTACATGGCGAGCTTATCGGTGTTCTGCGACTCGATGGTCAGCAGCGCCGCCATGAAGTGCCGCGGGTAGTTGGTCTTCAGATACGCGGTGTGATACGCCAGCAGGGCGTAGGCGGTTGAATGGGCCTTGGGGAACCCATAGCCCGCGAAGTGCTCCATCAGGTCGAAAATGCGCGCCGCCTTCCGCTCGTTGATGCCCGACTTCTTCGCGCCCTCGACGAACTTGTGGCGCTGCGCCTGCATGACGTCGGCTTTCTTCTTCCCCATGGCCTTCCGCAGGATGTCGGCCTCGCCCAGCGTGAAGCCGCCGAGCTCCCGCGCGATGCGGATCACCTGTTCCTGGTAGGCGATGACGCCGTAGGTGTCGCGCAGGATGGGCTCGAGCTGCGGCAGCTCGTATTTGATCTCGACCTTTCCCTGCTTGCGGGCGATGAAGTCGTCCACCATCCCGCTTCGCAGCGGTCCGGGACGGTACAGCGCGTTCAGGGCGATCAGGTCATCGAAGCGCTGCGGCCTGGCCTTGCGGAGGATGTCCCGCATGCCGGAGCTCTCGAACTGGAAGATGCCGAACGTCTGTCCCTCGGCGAACACCTGAAAGGTCTTCGGATCGTCGAGCGGAATCGAATCGAGATCGACCACCTCGCCGGTGGTCTCCCGAATGTGTTCGACCGCGTCGCGAATCAGCGTGAGCGTGCTGAGCCCGAGGAAATCCATCTTCAGGAGCCCGACGCGCTCGATCTCCTTCATGCCCCACTGCGTCGTGATTTCGTCCCGCTGGCCCTTGTAGAGCGGGACGAACTCCGTGAGCGGCTTCGGCGCGATCACGACCCCGGCGGCATGGACCGATGCGTGGCGGGTCAGCCCTTCCAGCCGTTGCGCGACCTGGAGCAGTTCCCGGACTTTCGCGTCGCTCTGCTCCATTTCCTTCAACGCGGGGTTCTCGGCGAGCGCCCTGGCCAGCGTCATGTCCAGGACCGCAGGAATCTGCTTGGCGACGCGGTCGGCATCGGCATATGGCATGTCGAGCGCCCGCCCCACATCTCGGACGACCGCGCGGGCTTTCATCGTCCCGAACGTGATGATCTGCGCGACGTTCTCGCGGCCGTACTTCCGCGTCACGTACTCGATGACCTCCCCCCGGCGCCGTTCGCAGAAGTCGATGTCGATGTCCGGCAGCGACA
>JACQTH010000270.1 GCA_016210935.1 Acidobacteriota bacterium
ATCGGAAGCCCAGACGGTAGATCCGCGGTCCGATGATCACCGTCGGGCGCAGGAACCGCTGGTAGTCCACGGTCTGTCCGCCGACGACCGCCGTGCGCCGGCCGGTGATGTTGTCGTGGTTGTCCGCGGCGTTGGAGTTCCCGATATTGAACGCGTCGAAGAAGAGCGAGAGCCGATGCGTTCGTGTCAGGTTCAGCGTCTTCTCGACGCGCGCGTCGAGAATCGTCACGTTCTGCCCCCGATACGTTCCAACCGGTTCCACCATGTAATTGAACGTCCCGGCGCGCAGTCCGGTGATCTGCACCACGCGGCCCAGGGGATCCCCGCTCTGATGCCGCACGACCGGAGAGATCGTCACGCCTCGGGGCGCCCGGTAGGTGGCGAACGCCTTGAACCCCCACACGGTGGTCTTCTGTTCGTTGTTGATCTCCTGATTCGGGTTCTGTGGGACGCCGTAGAGCAGCTCGTGGCTCCAGGTGTGATGGAAGCTCGTGACCAGCGCCCATCGCTCTGTCATCCGCTTGTTCAGCGTCAGCTCGATGCTGGCGTGGTCGCTGTCGTTGTCGGCGGGCGCCTCCATCTTCGTCCGACTGGGCGGCACCGCGACGGCCGCCGGAATGTCGTACGCCGTGAAGGTGCCGGGGTCGTCCGCGTTGCCCCGAATTCCGTCGGGGCCGGGGTCATACGCATTTACCGCCGCGGTGTAGAGCGCTCCAACTCTGTCCAGCTCGATGTTCTGGAAGTTGTTCTGCAGCCGCTTGTAAATCAAGCCGACGCGTCCAGAGACGTTCGCGACGATCTCACGTTCCGCCCACACGCTCACGTCGTGCACGTGCGGCTGTCGGATGTCGGGGTCGATGACGTTGCGCACGCCGCCGGTGCTGCTCACGAAGCTGCCGAGCTCTTCGGGCGTGAACAGCCGATCGCTGTTGCGGTCATTCCAGGCGAACGTGTAGCTGAGGGCCTGGATCGGATTCACCGAGCTGGCCAGCCCGGGTCCCGGGTTGTTCCAGAAGAGGCCCCAGTTGGCCTTGAGGACCGTCTTCCGGTCGCCGGTCAGATTCCAGGCGACGCCGAGTCGCGGCCCGAGCGCCCGGGTGTACCGCAGGAGCGGATGTCTTCTTTGTGTTTCATGTTCACGCCGTACGGCTTGTTCGGCCAGTTGTAGCCCCACGTCGAGAGCCGCGTCGTGAAGAAGAAGGTGGGGCTGACGACCCGGTTGTAGTCGAGCCCGCCGTACGAAACGCCGGAATCCTGGCTGTACACCGCGTCGCGGTACAGGGTGCTGCCCGCATCGCGGTATGGCTGCAGCTTCCGCCGGCCCTGGGCGTACACGCCGAGCTTGTTGTTCGAGCTGATCTGGTAGGTGACCTTTGCCGTCAGCGCGTCCAGGTGGGTGGGGAAGTCGAAGTTCCCCGGGTCCTCGACCGGCCACCCGGCCACGGTCGTCCCGATGCGCTGATTGCGCAGGCCGGCGAAGAACCAGACCTTGTCGCGCTTGATCGGCCCGCCCACATTCAGGTTGGGATCGACGTACTTCGTGATGCGGGTGCCTTCGCCAACGCCCAGGCGCCGGAGCGCGTCGGTGACGTTTTTCCCCTGAAGGTCCTTGTTCTCGTAATCGAGGTAGAAGTCGACGTGCAGGTCGTTGCCGCCGGACTTGAGCACCGCGTTGACCAGGACGCCAGCGGTCGGCATCGACGCGTCGTTGGCGTCGGTCCCGATCTGCACCTCGTCGAACGAGCTGTAGTCGGTAAACCCGGCGTTGCCGCTCGTGCCCTCTGTCGTATTGGCCCCGTCGACCTGCCAGCGCAGCTGATCGCCGTACCCGTACGCGCTGAAGCCCGTCTGGTTGCCGGCGCGGCTGCCGCCGACGTCGAACGACGACATCATCGTGCCGGGACTCACCATCACGAGCCCCCAGACGTCGCGCGCGTTCGGCAGACTCTTGAGCAGCTCGGCGTTGAACGTGTTCTGGATGTTCGTGTTCTGCACGTCGATGACCGGCGAGGCGCCGCTGACGGTGACCGTCTCCTGCAGGCTCGCCAGCTGCATCTGGACGCTGATGGTGGCGGTGAACCCGATGCTGACCACGACGCCCTCCCGCAGGACCGACGAGAATCCGGTCAGCTCGTACGTCAGTTTGTAGATCCCCGGGGTCAGGGCGGGAAGCCGGTACTGCCCCTGCTCGTTGGTGACCGCGATTTGTGGCCCCATGATGGCGGGGCTCGTGGCGGTCACCGTCACGCCGGGCAATACTCCACCCGTGTTGTCCGTCACCGTTCCGTTGACGCTGCCCGTGGTCTGCCCGGCAACCGGCGCTGTGACCAGAACGAGCCCGAGCAGCAACGCGCCGATTCGAAACGGTCGCATACCGTCCTCCTGGCTTTGCTGTCCGCAGCAGGATCGACTCAGCCCCCTGTTCCTGACGCGAGACGAGAAAACGACGGACGAGGAAACTCCCGCGCGAGCGACTGGAAACGAACGACGCAACTACGCAAGCCGCGTTCCCGGCGTCGGCGGGCCCTTGGCGGTGCGACGTGGTCTTCGTGGGACCAAGCTTTAGCTTGGTTTCCTGGCAATCGACGTCCTTCTCGTCACACCGCGCGAGCCCACGAAGTCATGGGCCGCCGAATACCCGGCGCTGCCAGACGGGCATCAGCGGAAATCGAAGGGCATTCGCGCTGTCGATGCCTGAGAATCCAGCAGCGCCGGCGGTTCTTGGCCCCCGCCCACTGGTAACCCGGTTGCTGAATTGCTTCGATCACCCCCTGGTCGTGGCGCCGAGTGCGGGCGCCTAGTCGTGCACGACGGTGCCGACGCCGTTCAGTCTCCAGTCAGGAATGCTGGGATCGACACACATGCATCGGAATGTGATGAACCCGTCAACCAGGCCCGCGGTGACCTCTATCTCGGCACCGACACAGGGCACGATCGACGAGAACAGGCCGCGGCCGACGAGCTTCACCGAGTCTCCCGTCAGAACTCCGACCTGTGTGAAGTAGATTGGGGCGACGGGCACGGCCGGCGCGACAGGAGGTGGCGCCATCGTCCAGCCCGACCCGCACAACGCATCTTCCGGCCCGTCCACTGTCACGCTGACCGCGAGTCGGGCAGGGCCGCCGCTGCCCGGCACGCGATCGAGCACACCGTCGATGTGCACGCGCCTCGATCCGCCCACGCGGTTTGTGGGCCACGTCTGCGCGGCAGCCGAACGCGATGCGCTGCTGACACCCAGCCCCAGCACTCCCGCGGCACCAGCGCGCAACAACGCTCTGCGACTGGAATACCTCGTCACACCCTGCAGCATGTTTCCTCTCCTTTCAGGTTTGCGAGGGTGCCTCTACGCAAGCCGCGTTCCCCGGCGGACGCGACGAGGCATCAGCGGATCAAGAGCGGATCAAGATCGATAAATCAAGGGGTTCTTTGCCGGCGCATCGTTCGAGTGACGGCAAGGTCGGCCGCGCCGCCGAATACCCGGCGATGCGGTCGGATATCGGCGGCGATTGCAGGCCATCCCGCACCTTGAGTGCTGAGAATCCGGCAGCGAAGACGATTTGACGCCCTGCCTCGCTGGAACCGGGCTTGCACGGCATCGTGCGCGTCCCAGTCCTCATCGCCAGCTACTGCGGTCCGGAGACGCTGTTCGGATTGATATAACCGCCCACGGAGCGGAGGCGGCGCTCGGCAGGAGTGACCTCAATCTTTCCAGTCGCGCGCGGCGACTGAGACGCTGAAGCGTTCGACATCGCCGAGCGAGGTCTGCAGGTATTCATGAACCCGCGAATCGTCCACGTTCCAATAGAGATGGACGAGCCGGTTTCGAAAGCGAGCCATGGCGGTGAGCGCGTCCTTCATCGCGGCGTCGAGAATTCCTTCTTCGATGAGGACGGCGAAGCTGTCCGCGTTGTCCTTGGGAAAGCGGTAGTTCTCCGACGCGATGATGTGGTTGGCGATGTCGATACAGCACTCGATCGCGATGACCAGATGATACTTGGCGTTTCCCACCTTGTCGGGATTTGCCAGGAACGCATCGCGAGGCAGAGCCGCCAGGGCGTTGAGGACCTGCGTATAGCTTCGCAGGTTGGACAGCATCTGATCGAGCTTGGCCTTGTCGACCATTTGATCACGACCGACGGGCCGCCCGCTTCAACCTGATCTCGTGCATCTGCCGGAACACGTCTTTGTAGTCGTGGTACCGGGCCAGCAGGTCGCGCTCGAGCCCGACACGGGCGACGTCATCTCCCGAGTAGATCCGAATGCCCTCTTCTAGGACGCATCCCCGGAGTTCCAGCGGCGCATCCACCAAGCTCCTGAGATCGATTTCGACTCCCATCGATTCCGAAAGCGCGGATGCCAGGCGCAGCTCGACGACGATCGGGAGCGATTCACCCAGGCGAGGGGGCGCCAGATAGTAGCCCACGTCGAGATCGCTCTCGGGCCGTGGCCGACCAGCCACCCGACTCCCGTACGCATACGCGGCCAGAATGCTGCGGTCGCGGAACAGTGGCCCCGCCACTTCTCTCAGTCGTCCGATGAGGGCCGCGTCCGCCATGCGTCGAGGCTAGCAGAGTGCTCGTGCCGCCGCAAACCAAGACGATTCCCGGTAGAATAATTCCTCGAAATGCCACGTGACCCCCAACGTCAAGCCAGACTCGCCGGCCGGCTCCGCACCTTGCGCCGAGGTAAGCGGTTCACCCAGCAGGAGGTCGCCCGCCGGACCGGTCTCGCCGTTCCCTTCCTGTCGCGTCTGGAAAACGCCCGGGCGCAACCGTCGATCACGACGCTCGAGCGGCTCGCCGAAGGACTCGGCGTGACGGTGGGCGATTTGCTGGAAACCGGGCCGGGGCGCGCTCGGACCGCGTGTCCCGTCTCGCGCACGGGGCGGTGCATCGCGGAGTTGATCTATCGTCCCGGCCGCACGACGGTGTGGCAGGCCGAGCGCTACTCGGCGAAGCAGATTGAGCTGCTGCGCCTCTGCAACTACCTGGTGCAGTTCGGCGGTCCCTCCACGCTGGTCGCGCTCGAGACCGTCATGCGCGCGATGCTGAAGCTGCCGACGACCCGGCGCCACCAGCAGTGGCTTCGAACGTTGAAGACGGCGCGAGCGCTGGTCGGGAGACCGGGTTCCTTCAGCCCCGCCTGATCGTCGGCTGGTGGGATTCCGTCGGGCGTCTCGGCCTCCCGAATCGACCCGCTTCTTCTCTCCGAGACTCGCGACCCCCGGCCAGAGGCGTGCGCTGCCTCCCGGCAGCCAGGTTTCTCGCATCGCTCATGTAGGGTTGACGATTGGGGCTGAAGTGACCCAATTCCATGACTACCGTTCGTTCCCGCACGCACCACCGGATCCGAACCGGCTTGAAAACCCCTCAGTGGCGACGCGGCTCCTTCGGCCGAGGTGTCCTTCGGATAGCCGGGCAGCAGAGTGCTGCGCCAGGTCTGCCCCCCGTTCGTCGTTCGGAAAACGCTCAGCCAGGCGTCGCCGGCGACCTGTCCACCGCTCAGACCCGGAAGATCGACCGTCCGGTAATCGTTCGCCCCGGCCAGGCAATGCTGGGGATTACGTGACGAGCACGCGATCGAGGACTCGTTTTGTCGCTGCAGGAACGGATCGCCGTCCGGCAGCGTCGACCCGGAAACCATGTTGACGTTGCGCCCCGGCAAGACGCTTTGGGCCGAGAGATCGGCACGGGCTGGAGAAAGAAGCAGGATCAAACCGATGAGTGTGAGCGGGCCGTGGAGAGACAGAACGCCGCGAACGTGGGACAACCTTCTCACGTGGGACCTGCTGCCGGCTGGGCGCGGCCGGGTCAACCAGTGGTGATTCGCGATCGTGTTCGGGTGCGTATAACCCATCATTAACGATAAAGTCAAGTTATAGCATCTTAAGCAACTTATTGCCCTATGAGATAATATCCGCAACGCGACGTGACCCGCAGCGTCAAGGCCGACAGGCCGACTCGCCGGCCGGCTGAGCACCTGGCGGCGCGCCAGGCAGCTCACCCAACAAGACTGTTTCGCCGATCCTCCATGCTTGCAGGCGCGGTACGAAGTTCGCGCAAGCCCCGCCTAACTGCCGCTGCCGGCATTTCGGCAGGTCCCCCGCCTTACGGAGGCGGCCCGTTAGAGAATCCCGCGCCGGAGGCCGAATCTCCGGCCCGCGCGCCCCTGGCACCAACTCTGCGTGTTGGCCGTACTTCGAGTTCGCCCGTCTTCCTCCCACGGCATTCCGCTGCTCCGGGCAAGGAGGGTTCATAACCTGGCGATCTCGTCTCAGCATCATCAGGATCGGGCTGGCAGGGCTCGCTCTGCTGGTCGATGGAGTTCGGCAATTGCAGCGGGAGTTTTGGCTCGAAGCGCGGCACCTAGTCAGCCGGGTGGAGCGCTCGGGCCGCCGAGTTCAACGGCGACGGCCTCACCGATTTCTTCCTTTACAACGCGACGGCCGGCGCGTGGGCACGGGAGACGTATAGGCCCGCCGCGACTCAGCCGTGACGGCACACGCATGGAGTGAGCATATCTGAATGAGAGCCCTCATCCTGAACGGCGCACTCGCGGGCGACGAGACCCTCGCGCCCATCGAGGGATCGCTCGACGTGGCGCTGTCCGGCCGTGGATGGGGCGTTGAACGCATCCGTCTCCGGGAACTTCCGATCGCGTATTGC
>JACQTH010000011.1 GCA_016210935.1 Acidobacteriota bacterium
GAACGCGGGACGTAGGCGTTGCCGGAGCTACCCGCCACCTGCCCGAATCGGGCCGAGTCGACCTGGCCGACGTAGTTGCCGAAGTTCTTTCTGTTGAACAGATTGAAAACTTCGCCCAGCGCCGTCAGCCGCAGGTGGCCAACTCTGAAGCGCTTCGCAACACGGAGATCGACCTTGTGCAACGGGAACCCGTGAAGCGCATTTCGTGGAACGACCTCGCCTGTGCCGATCACGTCGGGGCCGTCAAATCGATCCCGGACGGCTTCCGGGATGATGATTGGTGCTCCGATGTTGAGGCGATTGACGCCGGGCTTGCCGAACGGCGCCGTAGCGATGTTGGTCTGATAGTAGTTGCCGGACCCGAACAGGTAGATCACGCTCGTCGTGAAGTCGTACGGCAGCTCGAAGGTTCCGTGAAGCCGGAGGGTATGACGCTGGAAATCCGTGGCCCGGGCCCACTCTCCCGCTGGCGTGTCGAACTGATTGTTCGCCGTTCCGTTCACGAAGCCAATCGTGCCGTCTTCGTGCTTGTAGAAGAGCGCGGTATAGGTAACGCCAGCCTGAAGGCGATTCTGGAATCGGCGCGTGAAGCCGGTCGCCAACGCCAGATAGTCCTGCGAACCCGTACTCTCGAACCAATTGATCTGGTCGTACGCCGCATTCGGCCGGCCGGCGCGCCGCGGATCCTTGTTGTAGCCGGTGGCGGGATCGAAGAACAGGTTCACGTCCCGCGTTCGCGTGTCGTTGTACCACTTCCAGTGCACGAGGTCGGCCTCGACCGCCATCACCGGCCCAAGCTGCTTCTGGAATCCGATGCTGCTCTGCCAGGTGTAGGGCATCTTGAAATCGGGGCTGATTACCCGGGCTGCCTGCCGCGGCAGCGGCACGCGACCTGAGAAGAAGTCGTCGCCCGTCAAGCCTCGCGTCGGATTCTCCATGAATCCGGGCCGCCCGTCCGGCAGAACGGACGCCGCGACGGCCCGGTTATAGAACTGGTGGCTGTACGTCACGTTGGACACGGGCGAGTTGTAGTAAAGACCGCTGCCTCCTCGGATGACGAGATCGTTTCGCCTGCCGACGTTGTAGGCAAACCCCGCGCGCGGCGCCACGTTGGTGAGGTCGCGGATACCCGTCTTGTAGCCGAAGTCTCCCGACTCGCGGCCGTTGTCAAGGAGGATGACCGTGTCCAGGACTTTGGGTGGATTGGTCGCGCCCCAGTCCGCGTCCCAGCGGACACCGAAATTGACCGTCAGACTGTCCGCGAGCCGCCAGGTGTCCCCCAGCCAGACGGCGAGCGTCGGCCGCGGCACATCGACGATGTAGTCCGGGTGGAAGTTGATGTCGAACCGCTGCAGGAACGGCTCGAGACCGCTGATATCCCAGCGCGACGGATCATTCCAGGCATCGGCGGGGAAGCGGCGCTCCAACTCGGCGGTCGACGGCCGGCTGGCAAACACGTAGGTGCCGCGCCGGTTCAGGGACCAGTCTTTCGTATCCCTGACGCGCAGAACCTCCACGCCAAATTTCAACTGGTGGCGGTCCCGGTGCCAGCTCATATCCATCCGGCCGCTGTACGTGTCCTGCCAGGTGTAATTCGGGTAGTTCCGCTGCCCGCCGAGGGTCAGGCCAGGGAACGCGAACTCGGGCACGAGGAACGGCGTGTTATGAAACTGGACATCCATCTGCGGGAGCGCATCGTTCAGCCACGAGAAGCCGTTGTAGCCGCCGCGAATCTCGATCACCAGGTCGTCGTTCATCACGCGCGTCCAACTGCCAAAGATGTTGTTCGCATACAGCCTGAGCCGTTCGGCACGCGTCGGGTGCGCCGTGCCGCTGTTGATATCGAACGGGTTGTCGTAGTCCCAACGCTGCCAGCGGAACGAAAGGTTGTCTGCGGTCGAGAGCTGATAGTCCACGCGGCCCAGGAAGTTCTTGTCCGTCGACTTCGACTCGAACGCGAATTGCTGGTTGGGAAGTCGAGTCGGCTGAAGGAAGGCCGTGGAGGGTTCCCGCTCGTACTCGTAAGAGCCGAAAAAATGTGCCTTGTTCCGCACGATCGGGCCGCCCAGCGTGGCGCCAACCTGTTGGTTCGAGAACGGGAGCACGACGCCTGCGACGGGATCAGCCTCGTTGAAGCGGTCACTTCGGAAGAACCCGTAGGCGCTGCCACGCAAATCGTTCGTACCCGCGCGGGAGATCGCTTGCACCTGCATGCCGGTCGACCGACCCTGCGTAATGTCGAACAGGTTCGTCACGATTTGGAACTCGGCGATCGCCTCGCGGCTGATCTTGGGCTGACCGAACCCGGCGCCCGCCACCCGTTGCGTGATCTGCTGGCCATCGAGGTTGAGCTGAAACTGGTCATCGCGGTCGACTCCGGGCCGGACCGTGATGTTGTTCGCCGTGATTCCTTTGATCAGCAGCGACAGCTCCTGCCAGTTCCGGCCCTGCAGCGGCAGCGCCTCCATCTGGCGGCGGTCGATGTTCCCGCTGACTTCGCTCGAGGTGATGTCCACGAGGGGCGACTCGCTGGTCACCAGGATGGTTTCCGCGAGCGCGGCGACCCGCAGCGTGACCGTCGGCACCGTGGCGTTGGTGCCAACGAGCAGCTCGAGATCGGTGACTTCGACCTTGGCGAACCCGGGAAGCTCGATCCGGATCGTGTACTTGCCGGCATTCAGGTTGTCCAACTGATACCGGCCGCGATCGTTGGTGATGACGGCGGTCTGCCGGCCTGTATTGATCTCGATGGCCGTGACGGTGACACCTGGGAGCACGCCTTGGGATTCGTCGACAACGGTCCCCTGGACGGTGGCGAGTTGCTGCGCAGACACAGTTGTCGGGAGCCACAGCACGAGCGCAAGAACGGGCGCGAGGTAGCGAAGCATCTGTCCCCCTCCTTACAAAAAAGCGCGGTGGGTAGCGCCTGCCCGGTCGCCGCGGCCGTAGGGTCGCTGC
>JACQTH010000272.1 GCA_016210935.1 Acidobacteriota bacterium
CCGTGGTACGCGGCCATGACGCTCGAACACGGGACAGGGTATTTACACGGCTTTTTCGTCGGCGACAATCTGGAGCGGTTCGCGACGGATCGATTCAACGAGCCGCGGCCGCTTTGGTTCTATCTGCCGATCGTGGCCGGCGGGTTGATGCCGTGGACACCGTTTGCCCTCCTGTGGATTCGACCGATACGTCATTGGATTAGCAGCCCGCGCCGGCTGGATCCGCGAGTCTTGCGCCTGACGATCTGGATCCTGTTGCCGCTCGTGTTCTTCAGCGTCTCGGTCGGCAAGCAGCCGCGCTACATCATGCCGGCGCTGGTGCCGCTCGCAATCCTGTTGGGAGCGGCCATCGCAGAGGCTCTCGAGACACGCCGGCCCGGCGCTGCGATGCGAGTCGCGACGGGGCTGACGGCGGCGTCGCTTCTGGCCCTTGCGCTGCTCCTCTGGCGCGTCCGATCGCTCGCGGTCGATACGCCGGTGGTTGTGATGGCGATCGCGTGCGGAGCCATCGCGGCTGCCGGGTCGGCGATCCTGATCCATCTGCGTTCAAGAGCGTCTCGCGCTCTGCCGTTTACCGTCGCGGGAGCAGCGGTTGTGACGCTGCTCGCGCTGCATTACTCCGTTTTGTCCTCGGCCGGTCCGGAACCCGTGGAACGGGTCGCCGATCTCGTTCGCAGCCAGCGCACGGGGTCGGAGCCGACCGCCACCCATCACCTGCTGGTTCGAAACCTCGTCTTCTACACGCGGTTTCCGAGCGTGGATCTGGTCGACCCTGCGCGCCTGGCGGTCTTTCTGGAGTCTTCGGACCGTGTGCTCTGCGTGCTGCCAGCGCATGCGCTGCACGCGTACGAAACCCCGCGATCGAAGCGGCTGCGCCGGCTCGCTGAAGTGCCGTACTTCAACGTGTCCACAGTCAAGCTGAAGGCGCTTGTCTGGCCCGACCCGAACGCCGATCTGGAGACGATTGTCGTGGTGTCGAACAAGTGATCGTCCGCCTGACCGCCTCCGCCAAGGCTACGGCGAGTCTCGCCGAAGCGCGCTTCGCGCGAAGGCGGAAGGCGGAAGCCACGACTGCCGGGTGACGCGCTTCACTCGTAGCGCCCGGCTTCAGCCGGGCCGTCGATCAGTACGCCCACCACGGCGTGGTGACGCCCTCAGGCTTCCGGTGCAGGATGTGCTGCGCCATCTCCTTCAGGCGCTCTGCCGTGGTCATCGGCCCGCTCCAGCAGTGAGGCTTCCCGTCGCCGTACAAGAAGAACCCTTCGTCGTGCGGGTTGGTCGACGCCTTCATCCACTTCTCGAGCGCGCGCGTCGAGTTGTTCAAGTAATACGTGTCCATGTCCCCGGTGTAGATGCGCAGCTTGCCCGCCAGCTTCGGGCCGACCGCCGCCCAATTCCGCTGCAGGTAATAGAGCAGGTCGAAATGCTCGCGCCAGTACTGCGCGACCGACTTGTGGATGACCCCCGTGCGCTTGTCGAAGAGCGGCTCGACGTACCCGTCTTCGCCGAGCGGTCCGAAGACCGCAGACCAGATGTCGATCTGCTCACCGGAACGACCTCGCGTGCCGTTCACCAGCTCGAAGTAGTTCCGCTGTCTCGACGTCAGCCGGATCTGCCCATCCACCTCGCGCGAGTTCGGCGTGAAGACCGTCCGCCATCCGTACCGCTTGTAATAGGCGTTCTCGTCTTCGTAGATATTGATGCCTTCGACATCGCTGAACGTGACGGGATCAGGACAGTACGCCCACGTCCCGCCGTAGAAATCCGGATGAAAAATCTGAAGCGCGAGCGCCTCCCAGCCGCCCGTCGATCCGCCGGAGAGCACCCGCGCGTACGGCTCCCGAATCACGCGAAACCGCTTCTCCACCTCCGGAATCAGCTCCCTCATGATGGCGTCGCCGTACGGGCCGACGTTGACCGAGTTCACCGCGTACGAGTCGTCGAAATACGGATTGGGATGCTGAAACGTGACCGCGATCATGCGCGGAAAGGTGTCGCTCACCCACGCCTGCGCCAGCGCTTTGTCTCCTTCGAGATTGAGCGGTGGCGCGAGCGAAAAGTGACCCTGGATGTAATTGACCGGATAGCTGATGGTTGTCGTCTGGTAGTCACGTGGCAACAGCACGGTGGCGCCGAGATGGATCGGACGCCCCCAGAACCTGGTGAGCGTGGGGCTCTGGAACCGGAATCGTTTGACAGAGCTCGTATCGGCAGGCGCGACAATCGGCGGAATGACGTTCTTCGCGACGAGCTTCACGACGCCCCCCGCGCGAGGGTCGAGATGCACCCGTTCGACATCGCTGTACAGGTTGCCGGGCGAGCGCGGCCAGCGCTGCCCCTCCCATTGGTCGTCGTGCATCCAGACGGTGTGGCCATCGGCGCGCCGGAATTCGCTGTAACGGTTCACGAACGCCTGGACGAAGTACTCGCCCGGCGGGATGTCACGCAGACTCTCGACCGGGCTGCCGAGATCGGTCTCGTCGATCACGGCCGCGTCGCCCGGCTGGAGCCGCTCGATGTCGCGGCCGAAGAACGGCGCACCCGTGCGGCCGATCTGAAAGCGCGGCTCCGGCTCGCCCTTCCTCGAGAGCATGAAAAAGACGCGGCCGGTGATCGGATCCGCGTGCGCGGCTGCCGGGAAAGTGATTTCGATCGTGAGGCCGGGCTTTGACACGGCCGGTGTCTTCGTCTGCGCGGTTGCGACGTCGTACGCGATCGGCGCAAGTGCGAGCCCGCTCGCCGCGAGCCAGGCGATGACCATCGCTCGCATTCGATGTAAAAGCATGGCGTCCTTGTATCACAGAAACGGGCCCTGGTACACTCTCGGCGCCTTCATGAGATCGCCATGAAACACCTGACATCCTTCAGGGGGACACTGATCGCATCGGTGCTAGCTTCCGTCGCGTACGTCGGTGCGCTCGTCGATCTTCCGCCAGAAGGCGGAAGCCACGTACAAGGTGGGGCCAAAGCCGGTCCGCTCCGCTTCGAAGTGTCGTTTCCGGCTGCGGCGCACCCCAGGCCGATCACCGGACGCGCCTTCGTGATGATCTCGCGCAGTGCGGATCCGGAGCCCCGACTGCAGACCGGGCAGCTCGGGATACCGATTTACGGTCGCGATATCGAGAAGCTCCCCCCTGGAAAGCCGGTCGTAATCGACGAAAGCGTCCTCGGCTTTCCAATCAGGAGCCTTCGCGACTTCCCTGCCGGCGACTACTACGTTCAGGGATTCGTCAACATCTACACGGAGTACCGCCGCGCCGACGGGCACGCCGTCTGGTTCCACGAAGATCAGTGGGAAGGACAGCATTGGGAGCGCTCGCCGGGGAATCTGCACAGCGACGTGCAGAAAGTCCGCATCGATCCGACCGCCGGCGGAACGATTCGGCTCGTCGCGAGTCTTGTCATCCCTCCGATCCAGCTCCCTCCGGACACGGAGTGGGTGAAGCGGTTCCGCTTTCAGAGTCCGATCCTGACCAAGTTCTGGGGCCGGCCGATCTATCTGGGCGCGACCGTGCTCCTGCCTCGCGACTACCAGACGAGCACGGCCAGCTATCCCGTCAACTACATTCAGGGACATTTCTCCTTGAACGCGCCGCTGGGCTTCGCTGAAGGAAGCCCGGTCCACAAGGAGTGGATACGCGACGACTTCCCCCGGATGCTCGTCGTCACCTTCCAGCATCCGAATCCGTACTATGACGATTCCTATGCGGTGAACTCGGTCAACGTCGGGCCCTACGGCGACGCGCTGTTGAGGGAGTTGATACCCGAGATCGAGAAGCGCTTTCGCGCGATTCGCGAACCATACGCGCGGATTCTCTCCGGCGGATCGACGGGCGGCTGGGAAGCGTTCGCGCTTCATCTCTTCAATCCGGATTTCTTCGGAGGATCGTGGGTCTACTGCCCGGACCCGGTCGACTTCACGGAGTTCGAGGGCGTCGATCTCTACAACGACGACAACGCGTTCTACAAACAGTACGAGTGGCGGCGGGTGCCGATACCGAACATCCGCGACACTGAGGATCACGTCCTGCTGACGGTCGAGCAGAAGAACCTGTTCGAGTACGTGTCAGGACCGAAAGGCCGATCGGGGCGTCAGATGGATATCTGGTCGGCCGTGTTCGGGCCCGTCGGGAAGGACGGCTATTACGAGCCGGCGTTCGACAAGCTCACCGGCGTCATCAACAAGAAGGTCGCGCAGTACTGGAAGAACAACTACGACCTGCGTTACCACCTCGAAAAGAACTGGAGTGCCCTGGGACCGAAGCTGGCGGGCAAGCTGCACGTCTACACAGGCGACATGGACACCTATTACTTGAACAACGGGGTCCGAAAGCTCCAGGCGTGGATGCGAATGACGACGAACCCGCATTATGAGGGGTTCTTCATGTTTGGTGACGGGAAGCCGCACTGTTGGAGCGGA
>JACQTH010000273.1 GCA_016210935.1 Acidobacteriota bacterium
CGGCTCTTCGGAAACTCGATCCCCATCGTCTTGATCTTGTAGTTGATCACGCGGGGGCTGATGCTCAGGAGCTCCGCGGCGTCTTTCTGGACCCAGTTGGACATCTTCAACGCTTCGATGAGCGCCTGCCGCTCGATCTCCTCGAGCGGGACGCCGGTCGGCGGAATCCGGACGACCGGGTTCGCGCTCGTCGCATCGGCGCCGGCCGCGACCGTCTCACCCAGCCGCAGATCCTCGGCGCGGATCGTCGTGCCCTCCATCAACAGGATCGCGCGTTCGATCGCGTTCTCGAGCTCGCGGATGTTCCCCGGCCAGTTGTAGCGCATCAGCATCCGCTGCGCGTCCGGCTCGATCCCTTCGAGCTTCTTCTTCAGCTCGCCGGCGAACCGCCGGATGAAGAACTGCACCAGCGCGGCGATGTCCTCCTTGCGATCGCGCAGCGGCGGCATGTCGATCGAGACCACGTTCAACCGGTAGTACAGATCCTCGCGGAACAATCCGGCCGAAACCATGGCAGAAAGGTTCCGATTGGTGGCCGCGACCAGCCGCACGTCCACCCGAATCGTTCGGGTGCCGCCAAGCCGTTCGAACTCGTGCTCCTGGAGGACGCGCAGAATTTTCGCCTGCGTCGACGGGCTCATGTCGCCCACTTCGTCGAGGAACAGGCTGCCGCCGTCCGCCTGCTCGAACCGGCCGATCCGCTGCTTGTCCGCGCTGGTGAAGGCGCCCTTCTCGTGGCCGAAGAGCTCCGATACGAGCAGGTTCTCCTGCAGCGCGGCGCAGTTCACCTTGACGAAATTGCGCGAGGCCCGCAGCGAGTTGTGATGGATCGCGCCCGCAATCAGCTCCTTGCCCGTGCCGGTCTCGCCGCGAATCAGCACGGTCGTGTTGCTCTTCGCCACCTTGCGGACCACGTCGAGCGTCCGGCGAAGGGCGCCGCTGCTGCCGACGATGCGATCGAAGTCGTAGATGTCGTGCTGCGTGTGGCGCAGATAGTCGAGCTCGTGGCGGAGCCGGCGCATCTCGAGCGCCTTCTCGATCTTGACCTCCATCTCCTCGATCTCGAACGGCTTCTGGACGAAGTCGAAGGCGCCGCCCTTCATCGCCTCGACCGCGGTCCCGACCGATCCGAACGCGGTCATGAGAATGACGGCCGTCGACGGGTGCAGCGATTTCGTCGTCCGAAGGACGTCCATGCCGTCGCTGCCCCGCATCTTCAGATCCGTCAGGACCACGTCGAACTGCGCGTCGTGCAGGATCCGGATCGCGGCGGTTCCGTCCGGCGCTTCCTCCACCTCGTGCCCCGCGTCCGACAACGCCCGGACCAGGCCTCGCCGGAGGGCGTCGTGATCGTCAGCTATCAGAATGCGGCCCATACTCATGCTCTCCCGTGCAGGCTCGCGACGGCGGCTCGCGAGATTTCCAGCGGCGCGACCGGCAGCATCACGCGAAAACAGGTGCCTTCGCCGGGGCGCGTGGCCACGTCGATGGAGCCTTCATGCGCCTCGACGATCTTGCGAACGATCGCCAGCCCCAGCCCCGAACCCTGCGGCTTGCTCGTAAAGAACGGATCGAAGATCCGGTCGAGCACCTCGCTCGGGATGCCGGCGCCGTCGTCCGCGATATCGATCCGGATGACCGGAGACTCCACCACGTCGAACGTCGTCTCGCCGACCGTCTCGATGTCCTCACGCCAGCCCGTGATGGTGATCGTGCCGGCGCCACCGACGGCTTCGTACGCGTTCACCAGGAGGTTGGTGAACAGCTGGCTCAACTGGTGCGGGTCGGCCGAGATCTTCGGCAGATCGTGCCCGAGCTGGACGATCACGCGTGTGTCACCCGGCGAGACCTTGCTTTCCGCCATCGTGATGGCGTCGCGCAGGAGCTGACTGACCACCACCTTTTCAACCTGCAACCGGATCGGCCGCACGAACTCGAGCATGTCGTGCACGATGGCGTTCGCGAGCCGGGCTTCGCTGACGATGTCGTTCAGAATCGACAGGGCGTCCGGTGAGTCCTGCAGCTGACGCCGGAGCAGACCCGCCATGACTTCCAGACCGGCCAGCGGATTCTTCAGCTCGTGCGCGATCCCGGCGGCCATCTCGCCAAGCGCGGCGAGGCGATCGCGGAGCCGCTCGCGCTCTTCGAGCTGCTCGACGTGCGTCAGGTCCTTGAAGAACAGGACCGCGCCGGCGATGGCCCCCGCATCGTTCTTGATCAGACACAGCGTGTAGCCGATGACTTTTCCGGACGATCGCAGTCGAAGCTCCGCGCGGTTCGGCAGATGACTGAGATCGAACGCGCCGCCCAGCACCCTCAGGACCTCGGGGTGATGACGCAGGACCTCGCCGATCGGCTTGCCCACATCGTCCGGGCGGCTGGTCAGCCCGAAGACGCGATACGCGACGTCGTTGATGACGGCGATGGTCCCTTCGCGCGTGATGGCCAGCACGCCGTTCCGCATGCTGGAGACGAGATGGCGAAAGAACGAGTCGTCGACGATCGAGAGCGGCTTCCGGGAATGTGTTCCGTCGGTGAGCGCGATGACACCCGCGGCTGTTGGTGAAGCGGCTCGCCGGGATCGCGACGAGGCGTTCGCGTGTGAAACGGTCGGTCGGCGGCCTTGTGACGACTGACGCACGATAGGGACCCTCTGGGTTCGTTTCGGCACCGGATGCGATTTCAATAGTGTGATCAAGCCCTGTGCCGGGTCTCTCCGGGCTCTCAGGTGTGAAATTGCGGGAAAATCCGTGAAGATTTGGCGGGATCCGACGATTCCGGTGCGCGGAACTGAAAGGGAAATTACAAGAGTGTCAGTGGCCAGTAGCCAGTTGCCCGTTGCCCGTTGCCAGTAGCCAGTGACCAGTAGGAGCTAGTGGCCAGGAGCAAGGTGGCCAGGAACTTCTGCCACTGGCCACTATCTCCTTTCTGGCCACTGGCCACTGGCCACTGATCACTGGCCACTCTCTTCCGCCGCCGTCTGCAGCTCCTCCCATTCCTGCATCAGGCCGCCGACCTCCCACATCAGATGCTGGTGACGATCGATCACGACCCGCGCGTCGTCTCGACGCTCGTAGAAGCCGGGTGAGGCCATGGCGGCCTCGAGTTCCTTGATGGCGCGTTCGTGCGCGGCGATGCGATCTTCGAGCTCGGTGATCCGCGCCTTGAGCTCCTGAAGGGCGCGATCGCGCTTCCTGGCCGCTGCGGCCGTGCGTTTTCTTTCCTCGCGGCTCTGCGCTTCTCCGTGTCGTCGTCTCTCTTCGTGGGTTCTCTTTTCTTCGTGGCGTCCGCCCGAAGATGTAGAGTCCGGCTTTAGCCGGACCTCTTCGTGGCTTCCGCCTTCAGGCGGAAGATTCTTCGGGCTTCCCGCGCCAATCTTCCGGCTGAAGCCGGAAGCCACGGCCTCACTCGCGTGCTGCCGGCTCCCCAAGACCGCATCGTCCGTGCCGGGATACAGGATTGCCGGCCCGCCACCCCCGTCGCCGAACTACGTCGCGAGCTTCGCGAGGAAATAGCGATCGTGCGAGACGAGCACGAGCGTGCCGCCGTAATCGAGGAGGGCATCGA
>JACQTH010000287.1 GCA_016210935.1 Acidobacteriota bacterium
GCCCGACGTCGAGCCCGGCAAAAATGGCGAACGCGAGCAGGACGCCGGCGACGGCCAGCGCCCGCACCAGGCGCGACACCTCTGTCCGCAGCGTCCGCGCCGACCGCCGGCCGTACATGCCGGACGCGGTCAGGACGATCGCCCAGAGGGGCAGGATGAAAGCGACCAGCGGCAGATACTCGCTGAACGGATAGAGCGGCCCGAGCCAGCTCCCGGCGCGGCCCAGCGACGACCGGACCCAGTGCGCCGTGAAGAGCGACAGCGTGGTCATCAGCAGATCGCTGATGACGTAAGACGCGACGACCACGCGAGCGCGCGCCGCGATCATTGTTTGATTCGCGCTGGGGCCCCACCCCCAGCGCCTCCCACGGCTCGCTCGCGCTCGCCGCGATGTCTTGCGTCAACGGTCCGCTTAGCGCGGCAATCCACAGACCTGTTTAAACAGCCGTTCGTAGTCATCGGTAATGCGATCCCACGAGAACCGCTCGGCGGCACGGGCGAGCGCACGCTCCGAGAGGTCGGCCCGCAGCCTCTCATCGGCCTCCAACCGCTCGAGCGCCGCGGCCAGCGTGACCGGATTGGCGGCCGTGAAGTACAGCGCCGCGTCGCCGGCGACCTCGCGGTTTTCCTCCACGTCGTTCACGACCGGGCACCCGCCAACGCCCATGGCCTCGACCAGCGCGGGGTGGGTGCCGCCCACCTCCGTCCCATGAATATACGCGAAGGCGTGCGTCTGAAGCTCACGATATGCCTCCCCGAACAGAAATCCTGTGAAGCGCACGTTGGGGCCGGCCAGACGCTTCAGGGTCGCAACGTAGTCGGCGGCATACGGGGCGTCGCCGACCATCACCAGAGGCCGCCCCACCCGGGCCGCCGCATAGCCTTCGATGACCGCCCGCGCATTGTTCTCAGGCTCGAACCGACTGACGTACAAGAAGTACTCATTCGGCTGCAGTCCCAGGCGATCGAGCGTGGCGCGGGAATCCACGCGTGCCACACCGGCCCCATACGGGATGAAGCTCGTGTCGGTGCCGTACCGCGAACGGTAATAGCGGGAGATGGTTTGCGCGTCGGTCACCACGGCGTGCGGACACCAGGTGGCCAGACGCTCCGACAGCAGGTACCAGGCGCGGCCGAGGAGGTTCCATTTCCGGCGCCGGCGTTCGACGCCGTCGACGTTCAGCACGATCGCCGTTCCACGAAGGCGGGGCAGCGCGCAAAAGATCGCGTTCGCGGCGTTGCAATAGAGCGCGACGTCGAAGGCGCTGCCAAGAGCGTGGAGCGTGCTGAGAAACGTGTGGGCGACGGTATCGAAGTATTTGTGCCGAATCGTGGGAAGCACCACGAGGCGTACGCCGCGGTACGACCGCAGATGCCGATCGACGTGATGCGATCGACCGTACACGGTCAGCTCGTGTCCGCGGGCGGCCAGCCGCGTGGCCAGCTCCTCGGCAAACGTCTCGAACCCGCCGTAGTTGGCGGGAATCCCGCGGGTCCCGAGGATCGCAATCCTCACTTCAGCGTGTGGAAGGCCAACACGATCGCGTCGACAAACGCGTTCGCGATTGCCATGTATCCGGCATCGGTCGGATGCAGTCCATCGGCTGCCAGAAGCGACGGGTCGCGGTTGATGGTGGCGTAGAGATCGACGGGCGCGCCGATCGGCTGGGTCGCGGCGATCGTGCCGATCTGAACGTTCACCGCTTCGATGACCCTGCTCGTATCGCCCGTTGAATCGTAGGCCAGGCCGATCGGCGTCAGCGTGGCAATCCTGACCTTGACTCGTTTGCCCACCGCCGCCTGGACGAGCACGTTGAGGCCGGCTCCGATCTGACTCGGGGTCAGCCCGGCGTTGACATCGTTCGTCCCTTCGAGCAGCAACACGAGGTCCGGCGCGTTGGCGTCGATGACGCTTTCCAGGCGTGCCCGTGCAAACACCGCCAGCTCGCCCGGCAGCCCGGCGTTGATGACCGTGATCGTCTGGTTGGAATAGCGCGCCTTGAGCAGGGACGCCAGGTGGGTCGGATAGGTGACGTGGTCGCGCTCCACCAGAAAGAAATGGCGTGAAGAGTGAGACCCGTACGTCAGGCTGTCGCCAAAGGCGAGGATCTTCGTCACCGAGAGCGTGGGCGTCGTTGGGGGAGGCGGCGGCGCAGGCACGGCAATGCGATCGATGCTGACGACGATCGTCAGGCC
>JACQTH010000274.1 GCA_016210935.1 Acidobacteriota bacterium
CTTCGAGGAGCGGGTCCGCGTCCCATGGTGGGCCAATCGGACGCTCCGACTCACCACCGATGCCGGATAGCCGAACGCACTCGTTGTGTTAGGTTAATTCCGGTCCGTGGACATTCAGGCTAGGGGCCGAGCAACCGCCTTCGGCGGGCCTACGGCGGTCAAGAGCTCGGCCCCTACGCGGCTTGGCGCGGCGGCGAGCCCCTGATGGGGCAAAAACTGATCGCCTGCGTGGGCCGGAAGTACGCTAAACCTGCAACATCGAGTCACCGTCTTCTCCGGGCTGGCGGCGGCCGCAGCGCGATTTCCAGCTGCGAGACGGCCCGCCGGCCCTGTTCATCCGCCCCTTTAATAATGTTGCTGGCTTCGAGGTACTCACCCGCCTCAAGCGCCTTGCGCGCTTTTTGCACCAGACTGGTGACGTGAGTGAGCGTTCGTCGCGCCTCAGCCAGCCGCGCGGGGGGAATCCGCGCCGCGGCGGCTTTCTGCAGCAGCAGCCGCCCCGTGGCGACCGATCGGCCGGCCTCGGCGAGGGCCGCCTCCACCCGGCTCCGAACGGCCGCTTTCTCGTTTGCCGCCGTCTTGGCGGCTGCCTGCGCGCGATTGTAGGCCTCGAGCGCGTAATTGAGCGCCAGACGGTAGTCCCGTTGCGCGACCGCGACGTCGTACTGCTTGAGCGCGTCTCCCCCCGCACGGAAATCCTCCGGGGCATAGCGTTCGGCATCGGCAGCCCGCGCGGCATCGAGCGCGCCCCGCGCCTGATGGTATTCCTTGAGCGGCGGGCCGCTGCATCCGGACAGCAGGGCCACGACGACGACCGACGAACCAACGCTGAAACTTCGTCCCACGAGCGAACGAGACATCCAAAAGCAGTATACGGCCGGTGGGCAGAGCCCCACGTTAGAATGAAAGGCGTCGCGTGAAAGGTCTCGCGGCCGACGATCGTCCGCGCGAGAAGCTGCTGAGACTCGGCGCCACGAGCCTCGGTGACAACGAGCTGCTCGCGATCGTCCTGGGGAGCGGCATCCGCGCGCGAAACTCGCTGGCGGTGGCCAACAGCGTGCTGGATGCCGCCGGTGGATTGCACGGCCTGCTACGGTCGGGGTGGGACGACCTGCGCCGCGTGCCCGGCGTCGGGACCGCTCGCGCCGCGCAGGTCCTGGCGGCAGTTGAGTTGGGGCGCCGCACGCTCCTGCGCCGGCCGTCCGAGCGCGAGCCGGTCAAAACCCCGCGCGACCTCGCCGAGATGCTGCTGCCGCAATTCGGATCGAAGACCGTGGAACATTTCGGGGTTGTGATGCTGGACAAGAAGCACCATGTCTTGCGAATTCGCGTCCTCTCCGTCGGGACGCTCGACGCAAGCCTCGTGCATCCGCGCGAGGTCTTTCGCGAAGCCACCGCGGCCTCGGCGGCAAGCATCGTCCTGTTTCACAATCACCCGTCAGGCGACCCGGCGCCCAGCCGCGACGATGTCCTGTTGACCAGGCGTCTGGCGACCGCCGGCGACATCATGGGGATTCCGGTCGTCGATCACCTGGTTCTCGGTGACGGCAGCTATGTGAGCTTCCGGGAAAGCCTCGCGCACCGCTAAGACCATGGCCCGCCGCGTCTTGTACTTCGATTGCTTCTCAGGCGCCGCGGGCGACATGGTGCTGGGCGCACTGATCGACGCCGGCCTGCCGCTCGACGAGCTGAAACGGGCGCTCGGCAGCCTCGCGGTCGACCAGCTCGAGATCACCGCCGAGCGCGTGCTTCGCGGTGGCCTTTCCGCCACGAAATTCCGCGTGGTCGACCATCACGATCCCGCCGGGCATCCGCACCGGCACTTGAGCGGGATCCTGAAGCTGATCGATCGATCGGACCTGTCGCCGGCCGCGAAAGCGCGTGCCGGAGTGCTCTTTCGCCGGCTGGCCGAAGTCGAAGCCGCCATCCATCAGATGCCGATCGAGCGCGTGCACCTGCACGAGGTCGGCGCGCTCGATTCGATTGTCGACATCGTGGGGGCGGTGCATGGCCTGGAATGGTTTGGCGCCGACCGCATTCTCGCGTCGCCCCTGAACGTCGGCGGTGGCACGGTCAAGACCGCCCATGGGGTGCTGCCGGTGCCCGCGCCCGCGACGCTCCGCCTGCTCGAAGGCGTGCCGATCTATTCGACCGGCGTGAACGAAGAGCTCGTCACGCCGACCGGCGCCTTGCTTCTCGCCGAGTACGTGGAAACCTTCGGCCAGCTTCCACCGATGCTGACCCGCGCCGTCGGCTACGGCGCGGGCGATCGTGATCTCACCGACCGGCCAAACGTGTTGCGCGTGGTCGTGGGAGAGGAGGCGGACACCACCGCCACCCAGCGTGCCGTCGTGATCGAATTCGAGCTCGACGACATGAATCCGCAGCTGTTCGGCCCGCTGATGGATCAGTTGTACGAGGCAGGCGCGTTGGAGGTGTTCTATGCGCCGGTCCAGATGAAGAAGAACCGGCCGGGCATACTGGTTACGGTCATCGCGGCGCCCGCGGCACGCGAGCGATTGCACGGCGTGATCTTTCGCGAAACGACGACGATCGGCGTCCGCTTCCACGAGATGGAGAGGGAATGCCTGGAACGGGAATGTGTCCCCGTCCAGACCCCCTACGGCGAGGTTCGATTCAAGCTGGCCCGACGCGGCGGCGCGATCGTCAACGCGTCTCCGGAATTCGATGACTGCGCACGAATCGCGAAAGAAAAAGGGGTGTCATTGAAAGATGTTCAGGCCTCCGCCATGAAAGCGTATCTGGATGTTCACTAAGTTCTACCTCACAACCGCGATCGATTACGTCAACAGCCGCCCGCATCTCGGGACCGCGTACGAAAAGATCACGGCCGACGTCATCGCGCGCTACAAGCGGCTGGCCGGTATCAAGACCCGGTTCCTGATGGGGAACGACGAGCACTCGCAGAACGTGTACCGGCGCGCGCGGGAGCTCGGGCTCGAGCCCCTGGCGTACTGCGATCGCATGGAGCAGGAGTTCCGGAGCGTGTGGCAGGCGCTCGGGATCTCGTTCGACGACTTCATCCGGACGACCGAGCCGCGACATCGCACCGGCGTCAGCTGGATGATCGATCGGATTGCCGCCGCCGGCGATTTGTACGAGGGGTTCTACGAAGGCTGGTACTGCGTCTCCTGCGAGGCGTTCAAGCAGGAAAAAGACCTCGTCGACGGAAACTGCCCGATTCACCCCACGATCCGGCCAGAGTGGATCCGCGAACGCAATCACTTCTTTCGGCTCTCGAAGTACCGGGACGCCCTGCTCGACCATTTCGAGCGGCATCCGGAGTTCCTGGAGCCCGAGATCCGTCGCAACGAGATTCGCCGGCTGCTCGAGAGCGGGCTCGAAGATATTTCTATCAGCAGGGCGGGGCAGGCCTGGGGCATCCCGCTCCCCATCGACCCGTCGAGCGTCGTGTACGTCTGGTTCGACGCGCTCATCAACTACGCATCGGCCGTGGGCCTCGGCGATCCGGGCGACAGCCGGTTTCGCGAATGGTGGCCGGCCGATCTCCACGTGATCGGCAAGGACATCACGCGATTCCACACCGTCGTCTGGCCGGCCATGCTGATGAGCGCGGGCCTCGAGTTGCCTCGTCAGGTGTTCGGTCACGGGTGGGTGCATCTGGGCGGGCAGAAGATGAGCAAGTCGCTCGGGACGTCGCTCGATCCCCTCGAAGCCGCCGGACGATTCGGGGCGGATCCCCTGCGCCTGTACCTGGTGAAGGAGATTCCATACGGACAGGACGGGGATTTCACGTGGGAGCGGTACGAGGAGCGCTACAACGTCGATCTCGCCAACAATCTGGGCAACCTGGTCAGCCGCATCGCGGCCATGGTTGACAAATACCGCCGCGGCCGCCAACCTCCGCCGGCATCTTCACCCGATTCGCTCGCGGCCAAAGCCGGCGAAGCCGTCCAGGACTACCGGCGCGCGATGGACGAGTACATGTTGCACGAGGCGGCGGCGGCGGCGTTTCGTCTGGTGGACGCGGCCAACGAGTTCATCGCGGAGAACGAGCCCTGGGCACTGGCGCGTGATCCTGCGAATGCCGGCCGGCTGGATACGGTGCTCTTCGGGGTCGTCGAATTGGTGCGGATTGCGGCCATTCTGCTCCTTCCGATCATGCCGGCGGCTGCCGGTGAGATTCTGGCGCGGGTCGGAGAGACGCGTCCGGCTTCAGACCTGCGGCTCGACGCGGACGCCGTCTGGCGCGCCGACGGAGAGCGCGTCGTGCGCAAGGGCCCCGCGCTGTGGCCTCGCGCAGAGTAGGCTTATGAAGCCCGACGGTATCCTGGAGTAAATTCGCTTATGCCCGATCAACCCGACGCCGTCCCGAAGCTCGAAACCGCAGTACCTGCCGACACCCGTCTCTCCTACGACGATTTCATGCGCATCGATCTTCGCGTGGCGCGCGTCATTTCGGCCGAGCGTGTCCCGAATTCGCGGAAGCTCGTACAGATGCGGATCGATCTGGGGA
>JACQTH010000275.1 GCA_016210935.1 Acidobacteriota bacterium
AGGAAGTACAGCTGGCGGCGACCGAGAGCCACACGGTCAAGGGACCGGACGGTGCGGCCATCCAGTATTGGCTCCTCAAGCCGCCACAGTTCGATCCGGCGAAGAAGTACCCGGTCGTATTCTTGATTCACGGCGGCCCGCAGAGCGCCTGGCTCGACGCATGGTCGTTTCGATGGAATCCCTCGCTATGGGCGGCGCAGGGCTGGATCATCGTCGCTCCAAACCCGCGCGGCTCCACAGGGTTCGGTCAGAAATTCGTTGACGAGATCACCCAGGACTGGGGTGGGAACGTGATGGCCGATCTCGACGCGGTGTTCGACGAAGTAGTCGCGCTGCCTTTCGTCGACGCATCGCGGCAGGGGATCGCGGGCGCGAGCTACGGCGGATACGCGGTGAACTGGATCATCGGGCACACGAACCGGTTCAAGGCCGCCGTCTCGCATGATGGGGTCTTTAATCTGGACTCGATGTCGCTGGCGACCGAAGAGCTCTGGTTCACCGAGTGGGAATTCGGAGGACCGCCATGGACGCCGAAGGCGCGCGAGAACTTCTCGAAATGGTCGCCGCACCTGCACGTTCAGAAGATCAAGACGCCGACGCTCATCATCACCAACGAGCTCGATTACCGCGTGCCGGTGGATCAGGGGCTCCAGCTGTTCACCGCATTGAGGCGTAATGGGGTTCCAAGCCAGCTCCTCACGTTTCCAGACGAGGGACACTGGGTACTGAAGGCGCTGAACAGCAAGCACTGGCATGAGGTCGTCTTCGGGTGGATGAAGAAGCACCTCTAAAGTGCCTAGAGTGCCTACGGTGCGTGCTACACTCCTTTTTCCATGACGGTCACCACGCATACGCCATCGGTCTCGCTGCCCATTTCGGTGACCACGGGACGATCCGTCGATCCCCGGCCACTCGTCATCGCGGTGCTCGCCTATATCCTCGGGCTGCTGACGATCGCCCAGGCCGTGTCCTGGCGTCAGGCGGCGCTCTTTACGGTTGGGACGATGGCGGGGGTCGTGCTCTACCACGCGGCGTTCGGCTTCACGTCGGCGTGGCGCGTCTTCATCTCGGATCGCCGCGGGGCGGGCCTGCGGGCGCAAATGCTGATGCTCGCCGTCACCTGCGCGGTTTTCTTTCCGGTTCTCTCCGGAGGTGAGATTTTCGGTCAGCCCGTCCGCGGGTCGCTCGGGCCGCTGGCGGTGTCTGTCGTGGCCGGCGCCTTCATCTTCGGTGTCGGCATGCAGCTTGGCGGCGGTTGAGCGTCCGGGACCCTCTATGCCGCCGGCGGCGGCAACACTCGCATTGTCGTGACGCTGCTCGCATTCATCGCGGGGTCGGTCATCGGGGCCCAGAACCTGCCCTGGTGGGAAACTGTGCCCTCGTTGAGAGGCGTCTCCCTGGTCGCGCAGCTCGGAGCGATTGGCGGGCTCGCCGTCAGCTTCCTCGCGCTCGGCGCGATCGTGGCCTGGACGATTGCCCTCGAACGGCGGCGTCATGGCGTCCTCTTGCCGAACGTTCTGTACGACGGTTCCGGACAAAGGTTCTTGACGAAGGTTCCGGAACCCCCGGCCCAGAACCTTCGTTCAGGACCCGAGTCCAGAACCTTCGTCCAACATGGCTGGCGGCGCGTCGCGCAAGGACCATGGCCGCTGGCCGCAGGCGCGCTGGGGCTGGCGGCCGTGAACATCGCGACGCTCGCACTTGCGGGACGCCCGTGGGGCGTGACCTCGGCGTTCGCGCTCTGGGGATCCAAGACCCTGGCGGCCGCGGGCGTCGACGTGTCGAGCTGGCCGTACTGGTCAACGCCGGCGCAGGCGGCCGCGCTGCGGGGGAGCCTCCTGAACGACGTCACATCGGTGATGAACTTCGGCATCATCATCGGCGCGTGTGCCGCCGCCGCGTGTGCGGGGCGCTTTTCGCCGAGATGGACGATGCCGGCGCGATCGCTGGCGGCCGCCGTCATGGGCGGCCTGATGTTGGGATACGGCGCCCGCATCGCGTACGGCTGCAACATCGGCGCGTACTTCAGCGGCGTGTCGTCGGGCAGCCTGCACGGGTGGCTCTGGCTGGTCGCGGCGTTCGCGGGGAACATCGCGGGCACGCGGCTGCGCCCGTGGTTTGGGCTCACCGTAGAGCGATCAGGCAGGCGAAGCGGACGTGGGCCGCGCTGAGACGCCGACCCCGGCGCCGGGCCCTCGCTGGCGCTTATGAAATTGTAAACATTATAAATTTGACTTCTGGTCGCCCGGCCCGTACAACAATAGGCGTCATGCGTCCAGGCTCCGGCATCGTCGTCGTCGGGATGGGCGGCGCGGTCGCGCCGCGTGTCGCGGGCGGGTGATCCCGGAGCCAGCTTGAGTCCTCAGGCCATCACCCGCTCCCGGGTGATGGCCTTTTTGTTTAGGAACGGACTGATGCCCTCACTCAAATGGAACAGCAGCGCGCTGACGGACGGACCGCACCGTGCACCGGCGCGCGCCATGCTGAAGGCGGTGGGATTCACCGACGAGGATCTGCGCCGGCCGCTGGTCGGCGTGGCGAACACCTGGATTGAGATCGGTCCGTGCAATTACCACCTGCGGCGGTTGGGCGAGCAGGTGAAGGCCGGGATTCGCGCCGCCGGCGGGACGCCGATGGAATACAACACGGTGTCGATCTCCGACGGCATCACGATGGGCACGGAGGGGATGCGCGCGTCGCTCGTCAGCCGCGAGGTCATGGCCGATTCGATCGAGTTGGTCGCGCGCGGCAATCTCTTCGATGCGCTGGTCGTCCTGGTCGGCTGCGACAAGACGATTCCCGCCGGGATCATGGCGCTGGCGCGCCTGAACATCCCTGGGCTCGTGTTGTACGGCGGCTCGATTGCGCCAGGGCGGTGGCAGAACACCGACGTCACCATTCAAGACGTCTTCGAAGCCGTTGGAGCGCATGCAACCGGACGGCTCGGCGACGCGGATCTCGCGACGCTCGAGAACCAGGCGTGTCCGGGGCCGGGCGCCTGCGGCGGCCAGTTCACCGCGAACACGATGGCCACGGTGTGCGAGTGTCTCGGCATCTCGCCGATGGGAAGCGCCAGTGTGCCAGCGATGGACGCGGCCAAAGATGCGGTCGCCCAGCGCGCGGGGGCGTTGGTGATGGAGATGGTTCGCCGCGACCTGCGCCCGCGACACATCATCACCAGACACGCGATCGAGAACGCGATTGCGGCCGTCGCCGCGACGGGTGGCTCGACCAACGCCGTCCTGCACCTGCTCGCGATCGCGCAGGAGGCCGGCGTCCCGCTCGAGATGGAAGACTTCGATCGCATCAGCAACCGCGTGCCGCTTCTGGCGGACCTCAAGCCGGGCGGCCGGTACGTGGCCACCGATTTGTACAAAGCCGGTGGCATCGCCCTGGTCGCGCGCCGGCTGCTCGAAGGGGGACTGCTTCACACCGAGGCGGTCACGGTCACGGGCAGGACCATTGGCGAAGAAGCGCGAACGGCAAGGGAATCGGATGGGCAGCAGGTGGTGCGCGCGTTGAACAATCCGCTCAAGCCAAATGGCGGGCTCGTCATCCTCAAAGGCAATCTCGCGCCCGAAGGGGCGGTCGTGAAGATTGCCGGCCACGATCTGCGTCACCATCGCGGTCCGGCGCGCGTATTCGACACCGAAGAAGCGGCGTTCGCGGCCGTGGAGCACAGTCAGATTCGTACAGGCGACGTCGTGGTCGTCCGCTATGAAGGACCATTCGGCGGTCCAGGGATGCGCGAGATGCTCGCGGTCACGGGCGCGATTGTTGGGGCAGGACTTGGCAACTCGGTCGCGCTCGTGACCGACGGCCGGTTCTCGGGTGCCACCCACGGGTTGATGGCCGGGCACGTCGCTCCTGAAGCGGCAAAGGGCGGGCCGATCGCGGCCATCCGCGACGGCGACATCGTGGTGTTCGACGTGCCGCAGCGGCAGCTGCGGGTCGAGCTGAGTGACGCCGATATCCATGAGCGAATGAAGACGTGGGCGCCGCCGCCGCCGCGGTTTGCGACGGGTGTCATGGCGAAGTACGCGCGGCTCGTGTCGTCGGCGTCGCGGGGAGCGGTAACAGGGTAGGGTGCCCGAAGGGCCCGGGGTGCCTAAAGTGCCTGGGGTGCGCGAAAAACGCGCGCCCTTTTGCCCCTCGGCACTCTAGGCACGCGCGGCACTCCAGGCACTCTGAGTTCTTATGAAGCTCACAGGCGCGCAGATCCTTTGGGAATGTCTCGTCCGGGAGGGGGTGTCGACCGTCTTCGGTTACCCGGGCGGCGCGATCCTTCCCGCGTACGACGCGATGCTGGATTACCCAATCCGCCACGTGCTCGTCCGACACGAGCAAGGCGCCACGCACATGGCCGACGGATATGCGCGGGCGAGCGGTAAGGTGGGCGTCGCCGTCGCCACGTCGGGGCCTGGCGCGACGAACATGGTGACCGGCATCGCGACGGCGATGATGGATTCGTCCCCCATCGTGTGCATCACCGGACAGGTCGGCAGTCACCTGATCGGATACGACGCCTTTCAGGAAACCGACATCACCGGCGTCACCCTGCCGATCACGAAGCACAACTATCTGGTCACGCGGCCGGAAGATATCGCGCCGGCCATCCGCGAAGCGGTCTACATCGCGGCGCACGGCCGTCCCGGCCCGGTGCTGATCGACATCACCAAGGACGCGCAGCAGCGCAGTTGCGAGCTCGATTGGGACGGCGCGGTGCCCAGGCCTCACAAAAGGCCTGAGCGGCGCCCGCACCCGGACGATTACGCGAGGGCGCTTGCGCTCATCGACCAGGCCAAGCGCCCGCTGATCCTGGGCGGCCACGGCATCATGCTGTCGGGCGCGATGAAGGTTGTCCGCGAGTTTGCGGAGCGCGCGCACATTCCGGTCGCCATGACGCTGCTCGGCATCGGCGGCTTCCCGGCCTCCCATCCGCTGAACCTCGGGATGATGGGAATGCACGGTGAAGCGTGGGTCAACACGGCGATTCAGGAAGCCGATCTGCTGCTGGCGTTCGGGATGCGCTTCGACGATCGCGTCACCGGCAATCTGAAGACCTACGCGCCGAATGCGAAAAAAGTCCACATCGAAATCGATCCGGCCGAAATCAACAAGAACGTCCGGGTCGACGTGGCGATTGTCGGCGATCTGCGTAACGTGCTCGAAGAGCTGCTGCCTCACGTGGCGGAAGGTGATCGATCCGAGTGGCTCGACTGGATTGCGAGCCTCAAGGGTGATTCCGCTGTCCGCGACATCCAGAACATGCCGGACAGCGGCCACCTGTACGCGGCGCATGTCGTCCACGATCTGTGGCACGCGACCGACGGGAGCGCGCTCGTGGTGACCGACGTCGGCCAGCACCAGATGTGGGAAGCGCAGTATTACAAGCACGAACACCCGCGTTCGCTGATCACCTCGGGCGGCCTCGGGACCATGGGATTCGCGCTGCCGGCGGCGATTGGCGCGAAGATCGCGCGGCCGGATGCCGAAGTCTGGGCGGTGGTCGGCGACGGCGGCTTTCAGATGACGATGGCCGAGCTGGGGACGATCGCGCAGGAACGGCTCGACATCAACATCGCGATCATCAACAACGGGTACCTCGGGATGGTGCGGCAGTGGCAGGAGTTCTTCTATGAGCGCCGGTATGCCGCCACGCCGCTCTTGAATCCAGACTTTGCGAAGCTGGCCGCAGCGTACGGGCTCACCGGCGCGACGGTGATGAAACGACCGGACGTCATTCCGGCGGTCCAGGCGGCGCGCGCACATCGCGGCACCGTGGTGATCGACTTCCAGGTCGAACAGGAGGATTCCGTGTTCCCGATGGTCCCGGCGGGCGCCGATCTCCACGCGATGATTCGGCGGCCGAGCGCGAGCCCGATCGTCGAAACCAGCGCGGATCCTTGAAGAGCAGTGGGCAGTGAGCAGAAGAGGGGCGGTGAGCCGTGGACAGAACGGGGCGACATAATCTTGCGCAGCTTTTTTCTGCACACTGCTCACCGCCCACGGCCAACTACAGATTTCTATGATTGACACGCATACTTACGTCGTCTACGTCGAAGATCGGCCGGGCGTGCTGAATCGCGTCGCGTCGTTGTTTCGGCGGCGCGGCTTCAACATCGAGTCGCTCACCGTCGGGCACACCGAGCGTCCCGGCATCTCACGGATGACGATTGCCGTCAAGGCGGACCGCACGGACGCGCAGCGGATCGAGGCGCATCTGTACAAGCTCGTGAACGTCATCAGCGTCGAAGACATCACGACGGCGCCGAGCGTGCTGCGGGACCTGGCGATGATCAAGGTGGCCGCCACGCAGGAATCGCGAGGCGAGGTCATGCAGCTCGTGGAGGTGTTCCGCGCGCGGGTCGTGGACGTGGCGCCCGATTCGCTCGTGATCGAGATCACCGGCACGGAGGATAAGATCGACAGCTTGATCGAGGTGCTGCGGCCCTACGGCGTGATCGAAATGGTGCGGACGGGCCGTGTAGCAATCACGCGCGGGACTAAGAACGGCGCCGCAACCGCGGGCGCACGGTCATCCGCCCGGTTGTCGGACGACGCCGGGGTGTCTCATTCGGTGTAATAGCGAGCGTGTTCATCATTTAAGGTGTAGTGCCCGGCTTCAGCCGGGCCAAGGCGGCGCGGTCGCAACCTGGCCGGGCTGAAGCCCGGCACGACGAGTACAGCGACGAGGATCACAATGGCCGAAATGTTTTACGACAAGGATGCAGACCTGGCTCTCATTCAAGCACGGAACGTGGCCGTCATCGGGTACGGGTCGCAGGGGCACGCGCACGCCCTGAACCTCCGCGATAGCGGTGTCGCGGTCAAGGTGGGGCTGCCGGCGACGAGCCGCTCGCGCGCGAAAGCAGAAGCCGCCGGCTTGACGGTAGACGAGGTCGCGGCGGTCTCGTCCTGGGCGGATGTGGTCATGGTATTGATTCCCGATACGGCGGCGGCCGCCGCCTACAAGACCGACATCGCGCCGCATCTGACGGCCGGGAAGATGCTGATGTTCGCGCACGGTTTCAATATCCGATTCGGCACCATCACGCCGCCGCCCGACGTGGACGTCACGATGATCGCGCCGAAATCGCCGGGCCATCGGGTGCGGGAACTCTACGTCGAGGGTGGCGGCACGCCCGCCCTCCTGGCGGTTCATCAGGATGCGACCGGCAGGGCCCGGGCGCTGGCGCTCTCCTACGCGAAGGCGATCGGCGTCACGCGCGCGGGCGTCATCGAGACCACCTTTGCGGAAGAAACGGAAACGGATCTGTTCGGTGAGCAAGCCGTCTTGTGCGGAGGAGTCAGCGAACTGATCAAGGCCGGATTCCAGACGCTCGTGGAAGCGGGGTATCAGCCTGAGATCGCGTACTTCGAGTGCCTCCACGAGCTGAAGCTGATCGTCGACTTGATGTACCGCGGCGGCTTAAATTACATGCGGTACTCGGTCAGCGACACGGCGGAGCACGGCGACTATACCGGCGGCCCGCGCGTCATCACCGACGAGACGCGCCGGACGATGAAGAAGATGCTCGAGGAGGTCCAGAACGGGACCTACGCGTGCAAATGGATCAAGGAGAACGAGCAGGGGCGGCCGTGGTTCAACGCCGTCCGGGCCCGCGAGCAGGATCAGCTGCTGGAGGAAGTCGGCGCGCGGCTGCGATCGATGATGCCGTTTTTGGATCCGGTCACGCTGAAGCCGGGGCAGTCCTGATCCGAAGGGGCTGCAGGGTCTCG
>JACQTH010000291.1 GCA_016210935.1 Acidobacteriota bacterium
GATTCCAGACTGCCGGCCGTGTGCGGCGGCACGAAGTCGTGGGCTGACCCGGGCCACAAGCGCACAGTTGCGTCACAGGCCCGGTGTGTTTGAATTCAGCCGACGCGTTCGGCGGGAGAACAGACGCCTCGTGGAAGCCCTCACCATGCGATCCGTAGGCCGGCGAACGAGACTCTTCAGTCGAGACGATGCGTTCCTGCTGGCGGGGTTCGGCCTCGCGCTCGTCGTGGTGTTCTCGAAGCAGCTTTCGTTCGCCATGCAAGTGGCCCGCGACATCGAGCAAAGCTATGGGCTCTCGCTGATCCCGGCGCTCATGATTCTTTCGGTCATCTTCGTGCTGCACCAGCAGGCGAAGTGGCAGGAAAGCAAGGCGCACGCGCAGACGGTCGCGGCCGAGGCGCGGCAGGTCCAGGAACGCGCGCAGGAGCTCGAGCGGCTCGTCGTCTTTGGTCAAGCCCTTGGCCGATCGCTCGATCTGAAAGCGATTCGCGACGTCACGCTTCAGCACTTGCCGCATCTGCTTCACGGGCGTCAGCCCTGGGTCCTGGCGCGTGTCAGCGCACGCAGCCACTGGGAGTCGCTCGTTACCGGGACCGAGGAGACTCCGGAAATGGAGCTGGCGCGTGAGGCGATTGCCGACCGGGCCCTCGCGATGGCGGGCCCGAAGCTTCAGCAGACCGGCATCGATTTCGACTCGGACGTCTGCTTCCCGATGATGGCCGGTGACATGCCGATGGGCGTGCTCGGCGTGCCCCAGGGCGCCGAGCCGTTGCCGGAGGCCCAGCGCCGCGTGCTGGCGGCGGTCGCGACGATGCTCGCCTTTTCGGTGAAGAACGCGGACCTGTTCCGCGAAGTTCGCGAGAACAGCCTCCGCGACATGCTGACCGGCTGCTTCAACCGGGCGCATGGAATGGAAGTCGCCGAGATGGAGCTGCGCCGGGCGCGCCGCACGTCGTTGCCGGTGTCGGTCATCATGTTCGACATCGATCATTTCAAGAAGATCAACGACACCTGGGGACACCTCTGCGGCGACGCCGTCTTGTCAACCGTGGGTCAGCGGATGCGGGACTCGCTGCGGGCCAGCGATCTGAAATGCCGGTACGGCGGCGAAGAGTTCATGATCGTCCTCCCGGAGACCCCGCTCGACGGCGCCCAACGCGTGGCCGAGACCCTGCGCCGGGAGCTGGCGGACATTCAGATTCCGTGGGGCGGGAAGACCTTGACGGTGACGGCAAGCTTCGGCGTCACGACGGCGGAACCAGGCGAGCTCGATACGAAGGCGATCCTGGGCCGGGCCGATCGGGCGCTGTACCACGCGAAGCGGGACGGGCGGAACTGCGTGCGCTCCGCGATCGAAGCCGTCGTCGCATAGTAGTTAGTGAATTGGTGAATTCGTGAATTGGTGAACTGGGGACTTGTCGCTGTCGCCCATTCACGAATTCACCAATTTAATTCACCAATTCACACGACTCTCCTCCCCGAGACCAACCGCCCCAGCAGCATCACGATTGCCACGATCAACAGGATGTAGATGAAGTTGCCCAGCGTGTAGCCGCTCACCATTCCCAACAGCCACATCAGGATCAGAATGATCGCGATGGTCTCGAGCATGTGGTCCTCCCAGGCCGACATTTCCCTTCCAGCGGCCAAGCTTCAACTTGGTCCGACCGCAGTCGACGGCCCTGTGGAGTGCAATCGAAATGCCGCAGGCAGTTCGGCTCAGGTTGTGGAGGGTTCCAGAACCTTCGTCAGGCAAGCGGACCGAGCGCAAACGTCATCTGGCCCTCGACCACAATCTTTCCGTCGACGCGCGCGACGCCGCGCAGCATTCCCATGCGGCTGCGCAGGCGTCTGACGGTCGCCTCGATCGTCACGACGTCACCGGGATGGACCTGACGCCGGTACCGGACGCGCTCGATACCGGCGAAGAAAATCAGCTTCTCGCGATTCTCGGGTTTCGACAGGATCAGGATGGCGCCGACCTGGGCAACGGCCTCGGTGAGGATCGTCGGTGGCAGGACAGGTCGCTTGCCCGGCCGATGCGCGAGATAGCGCTCGTTCAGCGACACGTTCTTGATGCCGACGATTCGCTTGTCCGGCTCGAATTCGATGATGCGGTCCACGAGCAGAAAGGGAAACCGGTGCGGCAGAATCCGTTCGATGACGGTATAGTCGAGAGGAGGGGAAAGATCCATGGTGGCATTTGGTGATTTGGTGAACGGGTGATTTGGTGAATGAAATTGATGAATTGACGAATTGATGATTTGATCGATTCAGTACATCGACACCACCAGATCAGCCAGCTCACCAAGTCACGAAATCACGAAATCACCAAATCTTCATGACACAGTATAGTCCGACGCACGAGCACGAGCTGCTCCGAACGCTGTTCGATTTGGGCCGCGAGGTGACCGCCGTCCTGGATCACGACGAGCTCCTTCAGAAAATCCCGCAGCTCATCGCCCGGCTCATCGATTTTCAGGCGTTCGCCGTCTACCTGCTCGACGCCAGGAAGGGGGAGCTGTCGATCGCCTATTCCGTGGGGTATCCGGAATCGCGCACCGGTCTTCGGCTGAAGGTCGGCGAAGGACTCGTGGGCGCGGCGGTCGCCGAGGAGCGGCCGCTCGTCGTGAACGATGTGCGCCGGGATCCGCGATACGTGGAAGCGGTGCCGGGATCGAACGCGGAGCTGGTCGTGCCGCTGCGGCGGAAAGGCAAGACGATCGGCGCGCTGAACCTCCTCAGCCGGCATGCGGGTCAATTCACGGAAAACGACGCCGCGGTCCTCCGCCAGTTCGGCGCCCACGTCGCGGTGGCGCTCGAGAACGCGCGGCTGTTCGAGCGCGAGCGGGAGTACGGCGAGACGCTGGAAACGCTCGCCGACATCGGGCGCGAGGTGTCGTCGATTCTCGACCCCGACGAGCTGCTCACCCGTATCGCGCACCTGCTGAAGCGCGTCATCGATTACCGCACGTTTGGCATCCTGCTGCTCAACAGCGAGACGGGCGAGCTCGAGATGAAGCTTGCCCTCCAGTACGGTGAAAAGGTCGCCGTGCCGAAGGTCAAGCTGGGCGAAGGCATCGTCGGCCACGCGGCGCTGCACAGGGCCCCGGTGCTCGTTTCGGATGTCACGAAAGATCCACGGTACCTGAAGGTCGTCGAGGATGTGCGATCGGAGCTGGCCATCCCGCTCCTGCTCAAGGATCGCTGTATCGGGGTCTTCGATCTCGAGAGCCCGGAGCTCGACGCCTTCCACAAAGGCCATGTCGAGATCCTGACCCTGCTCGCCAGTCACGCCGCGGTCGCCATCGAGAACGCGCGGTTGTATCACGAGATCGTCGCCAACGAGGAACGTCTCGAGCGCGAGCTGCGATTTGCCCAGCGCGTCCAGGTGGCGCTGCTGCCGACCGAGCTCCCGAAAAAGCTGAAGGGCGTCGATGTCGCCGCCCGGTTCGAGCCGGCGCGCGAGCTCGGGGGCGACCTCTACGACCTGCTCCTGCCCGACACGCACACGCTCGTGATTTCCGTCGGCGACGTTTCTGGAAAGGGCATTCCGGCGGCCCTGTATGGCGCCGTGGCCGGCGAGCTGGTGCGATCGCGCACGTTCCGGCGTCGCTATCTTCCCGAACGATCTCGCCCTGGCGCCGTGCTGGAGTCGATCAACACCATCCTCCACGAGCGCCAGCTCGAATCGTATTACTGCACGCTGTGCTACGCGCTCTTCGATTTGAAGCGGCGGACGGTGGCGTTCGCGAATTCAGGACTGCCGTTCCCCCTGCACTCGACGAGCGAAGGATGCGAGCAGATCAAGGTCTCGGGGCTTCCGCTCGGGACGTTTCCCGGTTCGACGTACGACGAGGTGGCGTTTCCCTTTGTCAAAGGGGACACGTACGTCTTCTGCTCGGATGGGATATTCGAGGCGCAGAACGTGCGCGGAGAGGATTTCGGGATCGACCGGCTGTGTGAGATCGTGCAGCGGAACCGGGAGCTTCCCGCCGCACGGCTGGCCGAGACGATCTTCAACGCCGTCACGGCGTTTCGCGGCGACACGCCCGCCACCGACGACATGACGGCGGTTGTGGCGAAGATTACGAGCTAATTTCCCAGCACTCTCAACTTGTCTTCCCGCACGTGCAGGCCCAGCGCCCGGCCGCCGACGGTCCCGACATCGTTGACCTTTCCGGTGACCCGAACGCGCGCGCCGCGCGTCGGCACGCGGGAACCCTGCGAGAGGACCGTAATCTCACCCGTGCCGTCGTCGATCTTATAGACCTTGAACGGAACGAGCGGGACGCCCCATGAGCTGGTCACGACGCCTTCGACCTGAACCTTCTTGTCGTGATACCGCACGGGGTTGTCCTTCAGCTGCGAGATCCTCGGGCTCCGCAGACCGCACGCCGGCACGACGAGCGAGGCGAGCAGGAGGACGGCGAAGAACCGGTGGTGTCGACCCATGTGCCGCTCCGTGTGACCGTGAGCCACGACGAGAAAAATGGTCGCGCTCGAATCGTGAACGTCGTGCAGCGGGGTGCGGCGATGCCAGCGCCTGCCTGTTTTGTTATGCACCCCGGTGACCCGGCGCGACCACCCACCGGTTCATCAAAAGCTATGCCCGCGTCGAGCCGATAAGAAACAGGGGAGTTTTCCGCCTTTCGGCGTTTCCAGCGTCCTGTCCCGGGGACGCTCGCGTGACCTCCTATGGAGACTCAGACGACAACGGCCCAGACGTCGCGTCTGGACCAGGTGATTCAGAACGTCCTGCTCAAGGCCGGGGTCCTCAATCGCGCTCAGCTGGAGCGTCCCGTGGACGAAGCCCGGAGGCGCAAGGTGCCCCTGCTCGACACCCTGCTGGAAGGGCGGTACGTCTCCGAGGACCAGCTGGCTGATACGTTCGCGAACTGGTCAAGGCTACCGCGCGTGCGGCTTGCGGCCGTCAACGTCCAAAGCGAAGCCCTTCGCCAGATCAGCGAAAGCCTCGCGCGCAGATACATCTGCATGCCGGTCACGGTGGACGATCGGACGCTCGTGGTCGCCATGGCGAATCCGCTCGACTACGACGCCGTGCAGGACCTGCAGTTCGCGACCGGGCTCACGATCAAGCCCGTCGTCGCGAGCCGCACCGAGATTCTCGACGGCGTCGAGGAGCAATACGGAACGAACAGGCGCCTGCACGACATGCTGCAGTTCGTTCCCGACACCTCGGACGTTCGGATGAACACCGAGGAGGCACCTGTGCTCGCCCCGGACCCGTCGTCCGGCGTCACCATCACGTCGGTCGAGTCAACGGAAGTTGCCGAGGCGAATGCGGACGATGCGCCTGTCGTAAAGATGTCGAACGTCATCATCCGCGACGCCATCGAAGCGCGCGCGAGCGACATTCACATCGAGCCGGCGCTGCACACGGTGCAGGTGCGGCTGCGCGTCGACGGTACGCTTCGCGACTTCATGCAGGTCCCGAAGTGGCTGCACAACGCGCTGGTGTCGCGCCTGAAGGTCCTGTCGAAGCTCGACATTTCCGAGAAGCGCCTGCCGCAGGACGGGCGAATCAACGTCCAGCTCGACGGTCGGCAGCTCGACATGCGTGTCTCGACGCTGCCGACGCTCTTCGGTGAGAAGGTCGTGATGCGCGTGCTCGGCTCGCAGACGGTTCCGGATCTCGCGCAGATGGTCTCCGAGTCGCAGCTCGCCACGATCCGCGGCGCGCTCAGCCAGCCGCAGGGCACGATTCTCGTGACCGGCCCGACGGGTTCGGGCAAGACCACCACGCTCTACTCCATGGTGATGGCTCGCCGGTCGCCGGAGCTCAACATCGTCACCGTAGAGGATCCGATTGAGTACCGGCTCGACGGCGTCACACAAGTCCAGGTCAACGCGAGAGCGGGCCTGACGTTCGCCGGCACGCTCCGGGCAATTCTTCGTCAGGATCCGGATGTCGTGCTGCTCGGGGAAATTCGCGATCTCGAGACGGCGCAGATAGCGTTTCAGGCATCTCAGACGGGACACCTGGTCCTGTCGACGCTCCACACCGGCAGCGCGATTGCCACCGTGACGCGTCTGATCGATCTGGGCATCGAGGCGTTCATGATCAGCTCGTCGGTGAACCTGATCGTGGCGCAGCGGCTGGCGCGCAGAATCTGCGACCGGTGCCATGGCCGAAAATCGACGGCGGCGCACAGCGTGACCGCGGACGCATCGGAAGGGAAGTTGATGCGGCTGGACGATCTGGCCACTCAGACCTGTGACAAGTGCGCCGGCACCGGCTTCGCCGGCCGCGTGGGCATCTACGAACTGCTGCCGATGGTGCCGCGCCTCAGAGAGTTGATTCATGCGCGGGCTCCCGAAGCGGAACTCAGAAAAACCGCTCAGCAGATCGGCGTGAAGTTCCTGATGGATGACGCGCAGGAGAAGGTGCGGGGCGGCGTCACGACATCGGAGGAAGTGGCCCGCGTTGTTCACATCCAGCAGGAGGCCACGGTGCTTTGCCCGGAGTGCCGCGCGGTGCTGGGCGCCGAGTTCGCCGCGTGCCCGTACTGTCTCCACACCTTGCGGCTGCGGTGCGGCTCGTGCGGGCAGGATCTGCGACGCGATTGGAAGATTTGCCCATATTGCAACACCCGGACCGCACAGGCAGACGTACACGCCCCGGAGAAGGCGCGCATTCCAGCGCGCCTGCCTGCGATGGATGGCGCGACATTTGCCGCTTTCACCGAGAGCGGCGCCACTCTTCTGCCTAAAGGCGGAAGCCACGAAAACGGTCACCTCGGAAGCCACGAAAACCGTCAAGGCGGAAGCCACGAGGGCGTTCGAGCCGCTGCAGCAGCGTCCGCAGAGCCGACGCCGGCAGCGGCCCAGACGAACCCGGCGCCCGCGCCTGTCACGTCATCGGCTCCCGCCGCGCCAACCACGGGCCTTGCGGTGCCCCCGCCGCCCGACGGCGACAGCACGGGACCCGCGCATCGACGCCTGCGAGTGCTCGTTGTCGACGACGATCAGGACATTCAGACTGTTGTGAGAGCGACGGTTTCTCGACTCAGCGTCGCGACCGACATCCGCACGGCCAAAGATGGCATCGAGGCCGTCGACAAGGTGCGGGAGCAGATTCCGGACCTGATTGTCCTGGACATCAACATGCCGCGGATGGACGGGTTCACCGTGTGTGAAACGCTGCGATCTGACATCCGCACCGCGTTCGTGCCGATCCTGATGCTCACCGCGAATGCGGACGAGTCGAGCCGCAGCAAGGGCTACCTCGTGGGGACCGATGACTACATGAGCAAGCCCTTTGCGCCGCCCGATTTGAACCTGCGGATCACGCGCCTGCTGCGAAGGACGTACGGGGTGTGAAGGAGAGACCTTCCAGCTAAAGCTGGAAGCCACGAAGAAAGCTCCAGGCAGCCGGGACGAAGCGTCCTTGTTCGTGGCTTCCGGACCGCTTTAGCCGGAACATCGTGCGTCACGACGTCTTCGTGGCTTCCGCCTTCTTGACCGCCGTAGCCTTGGCGAAGGCGGTTAGGCGGAAGATGGCGCGATCACGGTATCATTTCTGCGTGATCCGCGCTCTTCTCTGCGCTTGTCTGGTTCTCGTTCCAACCGTCGCCCTCGCCCAAAGCCTCCATCTTCAACCCAGGCAGAATGCCTCATGAGGATCCTCTCGATTACTGCGGGCGCGGCGGGCATGTACTGCGGGAGCTGCTCCCGGGACAACGCGTTCGCCCGCGAGCTGCTGGACCGCGGCCACGACGTCCAGCTCCTCCCCGTCTACACGCCCATCCGGACCGATGAGCCGAGCGTCAGCCAGCCCCGCGTCTTCTTCGGTGGCGTCAGCGTGTACCTCCAGCAGCACGTGCCGTTCTTCCGGCGGTCGCCCTGGATCCTGGATCGGCTGTGGGACGCGCCGGCGCTCATCCGGCTGGTGTCGAAACGGGCGATCTCCACCGACCCCGGGAAGCTCGGCGATCTCACGGTGTCGGTGCTCCGGGGAGAGGACGGGCACCAGCGCAAGGAGATCGACAAGCTCCTGCACTGGCTGCGGGCCGAGCCGCGCCCGGACATCGTCAACCTTCCAAACTCCCTGCTCATCGGCCTCGCCAGGCCGCTCGCGGAGGCGCTCGAGTGTCCGATCTGTTGCACGCTGCAGGGCGAAGACCTGTTCATCGATGGGCTGCCGGCGCCCCAGCGGCAGCACGCGCTGGAATTGATTCGCGATCGCCTGGCGTTCGTGCAGACCTTCGTGGCTGTCAGCGAGTACTACGCAGCCTTCATGGCCGACTATCTCGCGATTCCGAAGGACAAGCTGCGAGTCGTGCCGCTTGGGATCAACCTTGAGGGCTACGACGCGCGCGAGCGAGATCCGAAGGCCCCCTTCGACCAGGCTCAGGGCAGGCCCTTCACGATCGGCTACTTCGCCCGAATCGGCCAGGAGAAGGGACTGCACGTGCTGGCCGCGGCGTACACCGCCTTCCGAAAGATGCCAGGCGTGTCAGGGGTGAGACTCGAAGCCGCAGGCTACCTGGCGCGCGCCCAGGCACCGTACCTCGCCGCGATCGAGCGCGACCTGAAACAGGCGGGCCTCGGGGACGAGTTCTCGTATCGAGGCGAGCTGGATCGGAGGCAGAAGATCGCGTTTCTTCAGGGGCTCGACGTCCTGTCGGTGCCGACCGTGTACGCCGAGCCCAAGGGCACCTTCCTGCTCGAAGCGATGGCGTGCGGTGTGCCGGTTGTCCAGCCGAGGCATGGCGCGTTCGACGAGATCGTGACGAAAACGGGCGGTGGCCTGTTGGTCGAGCGGGGCGATCCGAAACGACTGGCCGAAGGCCTCTACACGCTGTGGCGCGATCGCAATCGCGCCCGCCTGCTCGGGGCGCAGGGACGATCGGGCGTGCAGGCGCACTACAGCATCGCGCGATCGGCCGATCGGCTGCTGGACGTGTATCGCGAGATAGTGGGCAGTGCGCAGTGGGCAGTGGGCAGTGAGAGAGCAGTGGGCAGTGCGCAGTGAGAGATGTAGCGGGCGGTGGGGAGTGGCGTGGCGACAGCGAGGAGTGGGCAGTGAGCGCTGGCAGTGCGCTCTTCAAGATGGCGGTACGATGACGCGGCCTCGAGGATGTTTTCCTGCTGCCCACCGCGCCCTGCCCACTGCCCACTGCCCACTGTCCACCGTCCACTGAATTCTGTGCTCGAAGTCATCAACCTCACAAAGTCGTATCCGGCCCCGCGCGGGCCGCTCTTGGTGCTGGCCGGCGTCAATCTGACCCTGGCCGAGGGCGAGGCGGCCGCCATCATGGGGCCGTCGGGCAGCGGCAAGAGCACGCTGCTCTACATCCTCGGCGCGCTCGAGCCCCCGACATCCGGGCAGGTCGTGCTGAACGGCCGCCAGCCGTTCGACCTGCCGGCCGCAGAGCTCGCGGCCTTCCGCAATCGCCAGATTGGCTTCGTCTTCCAGGATCACGCGCTGCTGCCGCAATGCACGGTCCTCGAAAACGTCCTGGTCCCCACGCTCGTCGGAGGCGCCGACGGTGAAGCGCGGGCGTTTGCGACGCAGTTGATCGAGCAGGTCGGTTTGCGGGATCGGATCGATCATCGGCCCTCGGAGCTCTCCGGTGGCGAGAAGCAGCGAGCGGCGCTGGCGCGCGCTCGGGTCCGTCGGCCGCGGCTGGTCTGGTGCGACGAGCCGACGGGCAACCTCGATCGAACATCGGCCGATCTCGTCGCCGATCTGCTGCTGGATCTTCACGCACGCCAGCGCTCGGTGCTCGTGGTCGTGACCCACAGCGCGCGACTCGCCGATCGGTTCCCCCGGCGGTTCGCCCTCGGCGATCGCGTCCTGATGGAGGTCGGCTGATGCGACGGGGCCGCCTCGTGGTCCGGAGCCTGCGGTACTACTGGCGCACCAACCTGGCGGCGTCGTTGGGAATTGGCACGGCAGTGGCGGTGCTGGCGGGCGCGCTGATGGTCGGCGATTCCGTCCGCGCGAGCCTGCGCGATTTGGTCGTCCAGCGGCTCGGCCGCGTCGACCTCGTCGTCGGTGCCAACGGGTTTTTTCGGGAGCGGCTCGCTGCGGATCTGAAAGGCGACGCTGCGTTCGCTGAATCGTTCGAAGCGGCATGCCCCATCATCACGCTCGAAGGCCTGCTGTCGGCGGCGGCGGGCCCGCGCCGCGTCACCCGCGTTCAGGTGTATGCGGTCGACGAGTGCTTCTGGCGGCTGCAGGACCTGGAGCCGCCGTCAATTGAACAGAATGCGGCGCTCGTCAGCCGCGCCGCCGGAGAAGATGTACACGCTCGCGACGGCGACGCCGCGCTCCTCACGATCAGAGAGCCGGCGGAGATTCCCGCAGCGTCCCTTCATGGTCGCAAGGACGACAGGAGCCGCATCCTGCGGCTCACGATCCGCGGAATCCAGCCGGCATCCGAGATGGGGGATTTTTCCATTCGTCCGCAGCAGGGCGACGTTCGCGCGGTGTTCCTTTCACTGTCGTACCTGCAACGGCAGCTCGACGAGCCTCGGCGGGCAAACACGCTGCTGGTTTCCAAGACGGAAGTTGAAGCGTCGGCCCGCATTCCGGCCGAAGCCTCGGCCGAGGCTCCCGACTCCGTGCAGCGGCTCACCGCCGCGCTGCGCCTGGCCGCGCGGATCGAGGATCTGGGGCTTCGGCTGCGCCCCCTCGAGGACCGGCGGATGATCGCCGTCGAGAGCACGAGCGGACTCGTCAGCGATCATCTCGCTCAGGTTGTGCGCGCGCCAGCCGAGGCCGCCGGGATGCGGGTGGTTCCGATCTTCACGTATCTCGTGAACACGATTCGATCGGCCAGCGCGGCGATTCCCTACTCGCTCGTCACCGCGATAGATGAACAGGGGATCGGTCCCTCGGAGCTCGTCCTCAACGAATGGGCGGCGCGCGAGATGCAGGTCGCGCCCGGCGAACGAATCACGCTCGAGTACTACGTCTGGGAAGACACCGGGCGGCTCGTCACCCGATCCGCCGACCTGCGGTTCGCACGGGTCGTGCCGATGAACGACCCGCTCGCGGATCGGACGCTGGCGCCGGCGTTCCCGGGGATCAGCGACACGGAGCACCTGGCCGACTGGGATCCACCGTTCCCGCTCGATCTCAAACGAATCCGAAAGCCGGACGAAGCCTACTGGGATCGATATCGCACGACCCCGAAGGCGTTCGTTTCGCTCGAAACAGGGCAGCGCCTGTGGCGCTCCCGCCACGGCGCGCTGACGTCTCTGCGCCTCGAGCCGTCAACGCCTGAATCCCTGAGCGCCGCCCTCGCCGCGGAGCGATCGCGGATCGCAGAGGCGATCGGTCCGGTCGCCGCCGGGTTCTCGATCGCCAACGCGCGGGCGCAAGGCCTCGCCGCCTCCAGGGGCGCGACCGACTTCGGGGAGTACTTCACCTATTTCAGCTTCTTCCTCGTCGTCTCGGCGCTGCTGCTCGCGTCGCTCTTCTTCAAGCTCGGCGTCGATCAACGTGCCCGCGAGGTGGGACTGCTTGGCGCGGTGGGCCTCGCACCGCAGGCCATCGCGCGGCTCTTCTTCCTGGAGGGCGTGGTGTTGTCCGCGCTGGGCGGAGTGGCGGGCGTCGCCGGCGCCATCGGCTACGCGGCCTTCATCATGCATGGCCTCCGCACGTGGTGGGTCGACGCGTCGGGGACGACGCTCCTGACGCTTCATGTCTCCGGCCAGCCGCTTCTGCTGGGCATCGCTGGCGCGGTGGTGGCGGCCGTCGTCAGCATCTGGTGGACGCTTCGAATGATGGGACGGTTTTCCAGCCGTACGCTGCTGGTGGGCGCCTGGCAGCTGGAGGCCGCGGCTCCGCCGGGCATGTCGGCACGGCATCGATGGCTCGCTGTCGGATCGTCGGCGCTGGCGCTTGTCGGCGCGCTGGCCGTTTGGGCCGCCTGGCAGGAATGGATCAACCGAACGCTCGGCTTCTTCGGCGCCGGCAGCCTGTTGCTCCTGGCGATGGTCGGCCTCGCCGATATCTGGCTGCGGCGCCGGCTCACGTCGGGGCTGCATGGGATGGGCTGGCTGGCGGTGTCGCGGCTCGGCGTCCGGAATGCCACGTATCGACCCGCGCGCAGCGTCCTGTGCATCGTGCTGATCGCGGCGGCCAGCTTCACTATCGTGGCGGTCTCTGGATTCCGGCGCGACCTCGGATCTTCCGCCACGCAGTCCGGCACCGGCGGATTTCCGCTCGTCGCCGAAACGCTCGTGCCGATCGTCAGCGATCCCAACAGCACCGAGGGGCGTGAATCACTTGGCCTCTCGGACCTTGAACAAGAGCTAGCCTCTGCAACGCTCGTCCCATTTCGCGTGAAGCCCGGTGACGATGCGAGCTGCCTCAATCTGTACGAGCCCCGCGATCCCCGCATCATCGCGCCGCCGGAAAGCTTCAGAAGACTTGGCCGCTTCGCCTTCCAGGATTCGCTGGCCGACACCGACGCCGACCGCGCCAACCCGTGGCTCCTGCTCGATCGCCCGCAGCCGGATGGCGCGATTGCGGCGATCGCCGACGCGAACTCGCTGGCCTATGTGCTGCACCGCCGCCTCGGCGACGAGATCGTGCTGCACACCGGCGCACAGCCGGTGAGGCTGCGCCTGGTGGCCGCGCTCGACGACAGCGTCTTTCAGTCCGAGCTGGTGATCGGGGAGCGCGATTTCCTGCGCCTGTTTCCAGCTTACGAGGGCTACCGCTTCTTCCTGATCGACGCAGCGGCGGCGCGCGCGCCCCGGGTCGCCGACGTGCTCGAAGATCGGTTGAGCGATTTCGGCTTCGATGCGACCTCGGCGGCGGCGAAGCTCGCCGCGTTTCATCGCGTGGAGAACACCTACATCGCGACCTTTCAGACGCTCGGCGCGCTCGGGCTGCTGCTGGGGACGGTGGGTCTGGGCGCCGTGCTGGTCCGGAATCTGCTCGAGCGCCGCCGCGAGCTGGCGCTCCTCAGAGCGGTGGGCTACAACCGGGCGCACTTCATGACGATGACGATCGCCGAATGCGGGGTGCTGCTCGCGGGTGGCCTCGGCATCGGGACGGCCGGAGCGCTGGTTGCCATCGCCCCCGCGTTCCTGGCCCGCGGTGGCGCCTCTGCCGGCGCTGCCGCTTCGGGCCTGCTGTTCGTCGTCGCGGTCCTCGCCGCCGGCCTCATCGTCGCCGTCCTCGCCAGCGCGATCGCCTGGCGGTCGCCGCTGGCCGCGACGCTGAGATCAGAGTGACCACCGTTCGTGCTCGACGGGCTCAGCCCGAACGGACGGGCGCGCAACATCCATCACGCCGGCTTGTAATACAGCACGAGGCCGGCGCCCACCGACGCGAGCGCGAAGCCGACGAACAGCAGCGGATGTAGGGCCGTGGCCGGCGGATGCAGCCACATCGAGAGCAGCACGTTCACGAGCGGCGCGCCGCCGAAGACGAGCGGCATGACATAGAGGGGCAGGCCACCGGAGCGAAAGGCCCAGATGATGCAGACGGCGCCGAGCGCGCCGAGCCCACCTGCAATGGTGGCTGCCGTGGAGCCCGACACATTGAACCCGCGCAGGCCGTCCTGCGAGAGGAGCCCAGCGACCGGCACGAGCACGCCAATCAGGAAGTAGGCGAGGCCGACGCACAGCAGGGCGCGCAAGGGGTTCCCCAGCAGCACCTGACCCCGATGGAGCAGGACGCCGTACGAGCCCCACGAGAGCACGGCGCCGACGACAAACGCAATCCAATGCATATGGTTCATGTCCCCTTCATCCGAAGCAATAGAGGCGACCGTCCTGCGCGCCGATCACGAGGCGCCCGGCGTCGATCGCGGGGGACGCCGAGAGCGGGGCGCCGGCCTGAAACTCCCAGACAACCCGGCCGCTCGCCAGGTCGAGTCCGTACAAGCGGCCGTCGTTCGACCCGACATAGACGCGGCTGCCCGCGATCGCCGGCGATGAATCGATGCGCGCGCGCGTCTCCATGC
>JACQTH010000289.1 GCA_016210935.1 Acidobacteriota bacterium
ATGCGATGCTCCTCGAGCGGCTCCCCGCCGCGCTCGGCGATCAGTTGATTGGCGGATTCGGTCAGGTCGCGTGCGGAGTCGACGAGCGTGCCGTCGAGATCGAAGATGATGAGTTTGTAGGGGAGCGCCATAGGGAAAAGGCTGTCGATCAGCTTAACCACGGAGACCACAGAGACCACGGAGAGAACAATGAAATTTCTCTGTGTGCTCTGGGTTCTCTGTGGTTGAACCTGAGAATTTCCGACTTCTGACTTCATTCCTCCCCGCTGTAGGTGGCGAATGACGTCGGTGTCTCCCAGACCTTGACCGACACCACCGGAAAGCCCTGGTCTCTCGTGTAGTCGAAAATCAGCCGGGCGATGCGTTCCACGGTCGGGTTGCTATCGAGCAGGTAGATGGGTTCGCCGAGGTCGGTCAGCGGCTTCACCAGCGGGTCGTCATGACGCAGGACCATCTTGTGATCCAGCTCACGATCGATCCACCCCTTGATCACGCGCTTGATGTCGCTGAAGTCGCACACCATGTTGCGGGTGTCGAGCGATCCGGTCCGGACCTCGACTTCCGCGACGGCGTTGTGACCGTGGGGATGCTTGCACACGCCGTCGTAGTCAAGAAGGCGATGGCCGTAGCAGAAATCGATGCGCTTGATGACGGAGTACATGAAGGTATAGTCGCTCTCAAAGGTGCGAGGTGCAAGGTGCAGCGTGCAATGTGCGAAGCCAAGCCCTCGCGGTGCACCCCGCACCTTGCACCCTGCACCCTTTCGACGCAGGCCTGTAAACTGGACGCATGAAGATCCCCGTGCCGCTGCCGCCCCCGTTTGCGGCGCCGCCATCCGTCGTGCTGTGTTCGGGCGGATTGGACAGCGTCGTGCTCGCCGCGTATGAAGCACGCGAGCGGCCGGTGCAGCCGGTGTACGTCGCCGCGGGCTTCTCGTGGGAGCCGCGCGAGCTCGAGACGCTGCGCCGACTCCTGCGCGGTCCCGCGTTTCAGCCGCGGGTGCGGCCACCGGTCGAGCTGACCTTCGACGTCCGCGACATTTACCCGAGCACCCATTGGGCGATTCAGGGAAACCCGCCGGCGTACGACACCGCGGATGAAGAGGTGTACCTGATTGGCCGCAATGTCACCCTTCTCTCGAAAGCGGCGGTGTTCGCCGCGCAGCGCAAGATTCGGCGCATCGCGCTCGGTCCGCTGGCCGGCAATCCGTTTCCAGACGCCACAGCGGAGTTCTTCGACGCGATGGCGCGATCGCTGTCGCTGGGGCTGGGACACGAGATCGCGATCGTCGCGCCCTTTTTGACCCTCCATAAAGCCGACGTCATCAAGCTGGGAGCGTCACTCGGAGTGCCGCTGGAGCTGACGCTCTCCTGTATGAACCCCGCAAATGGCCGGCACTGTGGGACGTGCAGCAAGTGCCGCGAGCGCCGCGAGGCGTTCGCGGAGGCAGGAGTCGAGGATCGAACGGCTTACTCCTTCTTCCACACCAACTCTCCCCCGATGTAGGTCCGCTCGACCTCGAATCGCTCGCTCAGGACGACGAGATCGGCGAACGCGCCGGGCGCGATCGCGCCGAACCCGGTCAAGCCCAGCTCGCGCGCGGGCGTGGTCGAACACAGCACCGCCGCATCGGGCAGTGAGAGACCCACCTGGCCGACCAGCACGGCGAACGCCCGATCCATCGTCCAGACGCTTCCCGCCAGCGTGCCGTCGTCGAGAAACGCGGCGGACTCCCGCACGGTAATCGGATGCCCCCCAAGCGCCGCGCGCGTCCCGACCGGCATGCCGGACCCGGCCGTGCCGTCCGTAATGGCCATGACGCGGGACGGCGATTTGGCGGCGATCGCGGCGCGGACCATCGCAGGGTGAACGTGATAGGCGTCGCAGATCACTTCGGCCGCGATTTCCTCGCTGGCGAGAACGGCCCCGGCGAGCCCGGGCACGCGGTGATTGATCGGCGGCATCCGGTTGAACAGATGCGTCGCCTGCCGCGCGCCGCTGGCAATCGCGGCCAGCGCGTGGTCGTACGAGGCGCCCGAGTGGCCGAGCGACACCTGATGGCCCTGCGCCACCAGATGCTGAATCATCGGCAGCGCGTTCTCGAGCTCCGGCGCCACGGTGACGATACCGACGTCGGGGCGGGACCGCGCGATCTCCACGAGGATGTCCGCCCCGTCGTACCCGGCACGGGTCATCTCCGGCTCGAGGGGACGGCGCAGCTCCGAGGGGGCCGGAGGCCGGCGCAGGCACTCGCCTGGCTGCGCGCCCCGGTATTCGGGATTGATGAAATTGCTTTCCAGATGCGCCGGCAGCACGCGGGACGATCCCGGCTTCGGAGAGACACGGGCGGCCTGCACGGCGTCCAGCACCATCCGCAGCCTGTCCGGCGCGCACGCAACGGTCGTCGGACAAAACGCCGTCACGCCATACCGTGGGAGCCTGGTGGCAACGGAGTGAACGGCGCCTGGTCCGTCGAGGACGTCATGGCCGTCGACACCGTGCACGTGAACGTCGATGAAACCCGGCAGTAGGTAGCGTCCCGACAGATCGATCCATCTATCCGCGGCGGAGCCCCCGACGCCGCGCTCTCTCAATTCCACAATCCTGTCGCCATCGACGACGAGGGTGCCGCGGCTGACGACACGCCCGGGGAGAACGATGTCAGCGCCGGCGAGGATGAGCATGCCAGTCCGGATTGACCATCACCTTCCTGCCGATCAGGGGAAGGCCCGCTGGTTCGTTCGGGTGTTGGCCGGCCGGCGATCGAAACATCGCGCGATCGACCCGCCGGAGGATCTTCGCGAGCGCGCGTTCGTCGGGTCCCCAGATGACGAGCACGCCACCGCTTTCCTCCGGCGGGAACCGCGCATCATCGAGGTAATCGCGGTCGAGCGTGACGAGCGTCCGGCGGAGCTGGCGGGCGAGGCGGTAATGCTCGCCGTCGCGCGCGCGACGCAGGTCGTCGACCTCCATGACGAACAGCACGTCCCAGCGCAGGCGGCGGCGCATGAACTCGACCAGGCCGGCCGGCAGATTGGCGTCCGCATACACGCGCGGGCGGCCGGAGAAGCGTTCCGCGAACGATCCCAGCTCCGACGCCAGAGTTCCCATGCCGCAGCTTCGCTATCCTACTCCATCCAATCCGGGCGTCTGCCGCCCAGGGCGGCAATGAGGAAGGCCGCTCCACTGGCGCCGACCACGAGCGCGAGACCATCGGTCGCGGACGATTCCCAGGCGAAGTCGCCCACCATGACGGCGATGGAAGGCACAAGGCATACCACGCCGATGACGAGCGCCGGCCACCGGCGCAGCACGGCGCGCACCAAAACGCCCCGAAGACGCCGCCCACGAAGCAACATATTGGGATGCTAACATCTTCACCGCCATGCCCGACGTGCTCGTCCTGGCGGTGGCCGAGTTCGTCCCCGCGACGCCCCGATCGAAGATCCTCAGGCTCGATCTCGGAGATCACCGATTCTCGTATCGCGCGGGGCAGGCCGTCAGGATCGGGCGGCATGGCCAGAGGCTGCGCAAGCCGTACTCGCTGGCGACCGCCCCCGAGCAGGCCGACCGCGAGAGAACGCTCGAACTGCTGGTGCAGGTGGGAGAAACCCGGAGCGCCGGTGCCCACCTCGACGGCGTCGAACCGGGCACGCCAATCGATCTGGAAGGCCCGCTCGGATCGTTCTACTTCCCCGCGACGTTCAGCGAATCGAACCTGCTGTTCATCGCCGGTGGAACCGGCATCGCGCCTTTGCGTGCGATGGTGTGGCACGTGCTGCTGACGAGCCCGCACGCGCACATCGGCGTGCTGTACAGCGCGAGGACGCCCGACGAATTCGCGTACGCCGACGAGCTTCAGCGGCTGGCGAGTGAAAGCCGGATCACGCTGCAGCGCACCGTGACGAGAGCCGGCGCCGGCGATTGGTCAGAAGGCCGGGGCCGGCTCGGGCTCGATCAGTTCGGGGCGATGATTCCCGGTCCCGACACGCTGTGTTTTCTCTGCGGCCCGCCGTCGCTGCTCAATCACGCGGAGGCGCAGCTGCGGCGTCTCAGGATTACGGACGATCGGATAAGGCGAGAGAGATGGGAGTAGCAGTGAAGCTGCGCCTCAAACCGCCGAGACGTCACCATGCCCAGCGCAGCTTCCCTGCTAGGCCATTTGGTCTTCACATGCCGGCGATGTGGTAGCCGGCATCGACCATGATCACTTCCCCGGTGATGCCCCGGCTCTGAGGCCCGAGCAGAAAGACGCCGACCTCCGCCACTTCCGATGCGTCGACATTGCGCTTGAGCGGCGCGCG
>JACQTH010000290.1 GCA_016210935.1 Acidobacteriota bacterium
AATCTGCGGGTTCCGAGTTCGACTCTCGGGCGGCTCACCAAACTTTCTTCAGCACTCTCACCCCGCGCCTAGTACTTGAAAAATGGTGCGGTTGCGGCGGTTCGATTGAATCGATTTCCGTCGAACGCGATGCCTTCCGGGAAGAACAGCTGCTGGAGGCGCTGTTTCTGATTCAGCGACGCCTGGACCCAGAGGTCCGCGGCGCGCGGTAAAACGCGCTCTGCGAACGCCAGGATGCCCTCTTCGTCGAGTTCTTCGATCGATTCGGCGTGGTGGTCGATCTGCGCGAGCGTGCTCTGCGATGGTGGACGGCTCGAGACGGATAGGTTGACAGCCCCTTGAAGTCGCCCTACGCTCGCCTTATGGAACTGAACGTTCCGCCCGAGCGGGTTCCGATTGAGACCGACGCGGACGGCGTCATCCGCGTTGGTGGCACCCGGGTAACCCTTGAAACTGTGGTCGCTGCTTTCGACGCCGGTGCTACCCCGGAGGAGATCGCGCAGCAGTACCCGTCGGTAGCCTTGGCGGACGTCTACTCAGTCATCGCGTATTACCTCCGTCACCAGTCCGAGGTTCGGGCGTACCTTGTAGAACGGCAGCAACAAGCTGCGCAGCTCCGCGAGGAGAACGAACGGCGCTTCGACCCAACAGGCGTCCGCGATCGTCTCCTAAGCCGCCGAGGCTAGCCGGCCCTTCCGGTGGTGCGACTGGCGGCAGACGAGAACTTCAATAACGACATCGTTCGTGGGCTGATTCGTCGGAAACCGGACGTCGACATCGTGCGCGTCCAGGACGTCGGACTTTCTGGAGCGGACGATCCGGCCGTTCTCGAATGGGCCGCTCAACAGGAACGCGTACTGGTCAGCCATGACGTGTCGACGTTGAGTAAGCACGCGTACGAGCGCGTCGCCCGAGGACAGCGGATGCCCGGCGTCTTCGAGATCAGCACCAGTCTGAGTCTTGCCCGCGCGATCGACGACCTGCTTTTGATTGCCGTGCGGCTAGGGTACGTAGCGCGTACCGCAGATCCTGCCAGACATCGCTGAGCAGGTGTGCAGTGGGAGCTCCCGGAGCCACGGGTAGTGGCGCGTCCGCGATACGTTGTGCTATAAGTAGCACATGGCATCCATCGGGGTTCGGGCGCTCAGACAGAGGGCCAGCGAGCTGCTGCGACGCGTCGAGCAGGGCGAAACGATCGAGGTCACCGATCGAGGGCGCCCGGTCGCGCTTCTCTCGCCACCGCCGGAAGGCAGCCCACTCGATCGGCTGCGCGCCTTGGGTGAGATCGACCCTGCGATGGGCGATCTCGATGATTTGCCCGAACCGCTCGTCCTGGCGCCGGGGATCGAACATCCATCCGAAGTGCTCAGTCGTCTGCGGCGGGACGAGCGCTGATCGTGGCCACGTACGTCGACTCTTCAGCCATCGTGAAGCTGGCGATACGGGAGCCGGAGTCGACCACGCTGCGCCGCTATCTCCGGCGGCGACGTCCTTTGGTATCCAGTGCCCTCGCGCGCACGGAAGTGTTGCGCGCGCTCCTGCCGGCAGGCGACAAGGCGGTGGCCAGGGGCCGCAGCGTGCTTCAGCGGCTGGATCTCGTTCGCGTCAACGATCGCGTCCTGAATGCCGCAGCTGTCTTGCACCCGCCTGAGCTTCGCTCATTGGACGCCATTCACCTCGCCACGGCACAGCAGCTCGGTCGTGAACTGACAGCGCTCGTCACGTACGACGACAGGATGGTCACGGCAGCGAAACTACTGGGCTACAGGATCGTCCAGCCGCGCTGAGGGACGATTAAGACGTGGGACTGTCTGGGGCGGATGGTGTCGCGCCTCAAAGTTCGGAACGACGGTATGCTACACGCGTTTCGAAAGGAGCGATCACCCATGCGTCTGTCCATGCCGCTCATGACGCTGTTTCTTGTTGCCGCCGGCACCTCCCTGTTTCACGCAGCATCGCAGACGGGCGGGTCCCAATGGCCGGCGCATCCGGATTTCAAGCCCACGCCCGAGCAGAACCCGATGCCGAAGAGCCTGCTCGTGGTGAAGCGGACGGACATCAAGACGGCCAAGTACCCAGTGATCGATTTTCATTTCCACGGCCGGACGCTCCAGGCCCCGGAAGACTACAAGAAGATGGTCGCCGTCATGGATCGGGCGGGTCTTGGCGGCCTCGTCAACATGGACGGCGGCATGTACGACACGCTCGACAGGAACCTTCAGGTCGGCGCGCCCTATAAGGACCGGATCATCCACTTCGCCCGACCGGTCTGGGAAGGCATCAACGACCCCGGCTGGGCCGAGAAGACGGCCGCAGAACTCGAGCGTGCGTTCAAGATGGGCGCCCAGGGGCTGAAAATCAACAAGGTGCTCGGCCTGCAGCTGAAGAATCCGGACGGCACCTACATTCACGCCGACGACCCGCGCATGGATCCGATCTGGGCCATGTGTGCCAAGTACAAGAAGCCGGTCATGATCCACATCAGCGACCCGATCGCGCGGTGGGATCCCATTGGTCCCGCGAACGAGCGCTACGAGGCCGGCCAATGGCGCAGCGACCCCTCCGATAACTATTACCGCACAGGCCAACCCCACTACACGGAGATCTGGAAGCACCAGGAACGCATGCTGGCGAAACATCCCAACACGCGCTTCGTGCTCGCTCACGTCGCCAACATGGCGGAGAACCTGCAACGCGCCGGCGATCTTCTCGACAGGTTTCCCAACGCGGATATCGAGCTCTCCGCCCGCTTCCAGGATCTGGGCCGGCAGCCCTACGGCGTCCGCAGGTGGCTGATCAAATACCAGGACCGGGCGTTGTTCGGCAGCGACGGCAGCCCGGGCCGGGAGATCGAACGGTTCTGGACGCCGCACTGGCGCTTCTGTGAGACCGACGACGAGCACTTTGACCACCCGGCGCAGATGCTGTCGCCGCTCGGCGCGCCGCTGCAGGGCCGCTGGCGCATCTACGGCGTGTTCCTGCCCGACGAAGTACTTCGCAAGATCTACTACCAGAATGCGCTGAAGGATCTGCCTTCTCTTCGGGAGTCGATCGAGAAGCAGCTTGCGGGGCGGAGCCGGTAGCCCTCGAGCCGGCTCCTCTCCCTCAGGACTCGTGCGGGCCGCGCTGAGACGCGCGGGGGATCGCTCTAGTCGGTCTTGGTACCAGCGACGTTCGGAACGACGAACGGCGAACGGTATTGACTCCTCGTGAACAACGCCGTCGCTTCAGCATCACCCTTGCAGCTGTAGGTGACCGGATCGAAATACAACGTGCGGCGTGTCCGGTAGGAGATGTTGGCCAGGTGGATGAGCATCGTCGAGATCGCACCTTCCTCGATCTCGGAGAGCTGGTCTTCGCGTTTCCGGCTGCGCACGACATCGATGAAGTTCACGAAGCCGCCCACCCCGGCACCGGCCTCTGACTTCGGACCGGGCGCCTGCTCCTGGCCCATGAAGGTCTGCCATCCTCCGCGGCCCGTTGCCAGATAGCCCTTGGACCCGTACCAGATGTTACCGACGGTCTGCGGCTGCCCTGCCGCGGCGCCGGCCTGCGCATCCGACCGTTCACCGATGCCCGCCTCGTTGTTGGTGATCCAGTGGCGCACCTCGAAGACCAGAAGCTTCTTCTTGCCGCCGTCCTCGAACTCGAACGTGGCGACCTGCGTGTTGGGCGTTTCCTGGTCGTCGTCGAACATGTAATGCCCGCCCATCGAGCTGATCTGCGTCGGGTACTTCACTCCGAGCGCCATCCGCGCCGCGTGGATTTGATGGGCGCCCTGATTGCCGAGGTCGCCGTTGCCGTAGTCCCACTGCCAGTGCCAGTTGTAGTGAAAGCGATTGCGCGTGAACGGCTTTACCGGCGCCGGACCAGTCCACAGATCGTAGGCGACGCCGGCGGGTACCGGTTCTTCCCTGGCGCGCTCGATGGTGTCGCGCACCTTGAAGCAGAGACCGCGCGCCATGTAGACGTCCCCGATGATGCCTTCCTTCAGCCGCCGCTTCGCCTCGTGGAGCTGGGCGCCGGCGCCGGTGCCGTCCTGAACGATCCGGTTGTACTTCCTCGAGGCCGCGATGATCTGCTGCGCTTCGAACATGTTGTACGAGCAGGGCTTTTCAACGAAGACGTCCTTGCCTGCCTGGACGGCCCAGATCGTCTGCAGCGTGTGGTGGAAGTTGGGAGTGGCGAGGGACACGGCATCGATGCTCTGATCTTCGAGCACCTTGCGTATGTCGGTGAACGTCGCCGGACGCTTCTTGCCCGCCGCCTCCACCATCTTGCAGCCGTTTTCCACCACGGCCTGATCGACGTCGCAGAGCGCCGCGATCTCGACGTTCGGGATCTTCAGGTAAGCGGAGATGTGCGCCTTACCGCGACCGTTGAACCCGACGACGGCAACCCTGACCGTGTTGTTCTGACTGGGAAGGGCGCTCGCTTTGAGCACCGCCGGCAGCGCCACCGAGCTCATCAGGAAGTGCCTGCGATCGACTTTAGTCATGGTTACTCCTTCGCCTGACGGTTGGCGGGCCTACTGGTTCGAGGACAAGCTCTTCGCCTGCGCAAACTGCTTGTAAAGCTCTGCGAGCCTGGCCCGAGACGCGCCGGGATGGACGATCACCCGGTAACGGAACCGGACGTGCTGCCCCGGCTCGATCGTCAGGCTGCCGTTTTGTGTCTTGTCGTTGAGGAAATCGCTCACGCCGAACGGATTGATCGAGTGCAGCCCGTAACCGCGGGAGTGCCAGTAGGTGGGATGCCTCGGATTGCCCGGATGATCCATCATCACGACGCCCACCTTTTCTCCATCGAGCTGGCCCGAGTAGTCCACCCATTCGGACCGCTTGCCCCAGACGTTCGGTTCTCCCTCGCCACCCTGGGCACTCACCAGTTTCCCCGTTCTCGAGGGCCCGGTCGCCTTCTCCTTGGGAGGCGGTTCCTCGAGCACCGTCGCCATGCGCATGGCGAACGTGCCTTCTTTGGTGTCACGGAAGACGACCTTGTCGATGGCCGCGAAGTCGAAGTCGAAATCGATGATACGGAGCTCGGGATGTGCGTGGAACGTCATCTTCCGGGTTTCCGTCAACAGCGGGTTGCCGTCCGGCGTCAGCCAGGTCAGGATGGCGTCCACCGAGCCCGACGCTTTGCCGCTCCTCACCGACACAACCTCCTTCAGGACGATGCGCCCCATGGTGCCGCTGGCCTTCGAGGGAGCTGTCGGGACGTTCTGGATCGCCCAGTAGTTGTACCCGTTCACATCGCCGTGCCCGTAGAACAGGCCGGCATGGTGCGGATGATCCGTCGTCTCTCCCGGCAGTTGGCCGGCAGGAAACGATCGGTTGACGATCTTGCCGGAGGCGGAACGCAATGGATGGAGGTACGGCCTGTTGAGATCCGTGCCGCCGATGTAGAAGACCGTGAACGGCTTGCCATCGATTTCGACGGCGATCTGTTCCGGTCGCTGTGTGAGCTTGACCTGTGCCCAGGTCGGGAGCGCCGTGCAGAGCGAGAGAACGACGAGTAGCGCCAGGTGTCTCACCGGCGCACTGGATGCGAGAGCGTTCATCGTAACCATCTCCAATCGCGTGGCTGCGCAGACGCTAGGGGATGGAGCCGGAGATGTCAAGCTCGTACCGAAACAAACCCGGCCGCAAACCCCGGCAGTACGGCGAGGTTTTCAAGGGTGGGACTCAGGCTGCCTGTCGGAAGGCCTCAACCCGCCTGAGCCATTCACGTGCCTGGTTCCAACCGGCGAACGTTAGGGTCACCACCTCTCGCTTCGCTTGAGTTCGTCTCCTCGACTGACCGCGATAGGACCGTTCACCGGCCGGTGCGCGTCGCCAGCCACGACTGCATCGTCGTCGTCACCAGTTCCACGGCGTCCTGTTGCACGAAGTGGCCGGCACCCGGGAGGTCACAAGCGTGAGATCCTTCTCCACCCAGTTCCAGGTACCTGAGAGGCCGTCGGCGTGCAGCGCCTGATCGTTC
>JACQTH010000265.1 GCA_016210935.1 Acidobacteriota bacterium
ATTGCGCGCAGCGGCTCCCACGGTTAACCACGGAGAGCACAGAGTGCACAGAGAAAAAACAAAGGGGCCAGGGGCCGGGGGCCAGGGGTCGGTGAGCTTATTCCTACCGGCCGCCGACCCCCGACCTCATTGCATTTCCTCTGTGGTCTCTGTGTTCTCAGTGGTAAATCGTGGCAGTCTCACCGCGGCAGAATCGCGATCGCGCGCAGCGGTCCCCCGCTGCCACCCCCAATCTTCATCGGAAGCGCCACGAGGAAGGCGCCGGTCGCCGGCAGACGATCCAGGTTCGTCAGATTCTCGAACGCGGGGATGTTGCGCTCCATCAGCACACGATGCGTCTCGAACAGCTTCGACTGGCCGTAGTCGATGCTTGCGGTGTCGATCCCCACCGCCTTCGGCGCTCGATTGGCGACCAGCCACCTCGCCGCGTCTGGGTGGAGGCCGGGGAAATGCAGCCTGGGGACCGCCTGCTCGCCGCGCTCGGCGGTGCCGAGGTATTTCGCCGCATCCGGCCAGAAGCGACTGAATCCCGTTCGAAACAGGATGAGGCTGCCGGAAGGAATGGTTCCATGCGCGCGTTCCCATTCCTCCAGATCAGCCGTCGTAATCTGGTAGTCGGCATTCGACTCGCACTTCCCCGCGACGTCCACGACCGCGGCGGCACCCGTCAGCTGGTCCAGCGGAATCCTGTCGACCGTGTTCTTTCCTTCGGCGAAATGAATGGGCGCATCGATGTGGGTGCCGCCATGTTCCGACATGCTGAATCGATTCGCGGCGTAGTAATAGCTCTGCGGCGTCATCCCTTCGGCCTCTTTCTTCAGGCGGAATGGCTCCGCGGTCGGCCAGAAGACGCTCCGATCCTCGTACGGATGCGAGAGATCGACGATCGCCCCGATCGGAAACGCCGTCACCGTTCTCTCGGGGGGCGGGGCCTGCGGCGCCTCCACCGTACATGACACCGTGAGTGCAAGCGCGCCGAGCAATACAAGTCGTTTCATGGCAAGGCCTCTTAGGTGGGGTCAGGTCTAGAAAAATCAGTTTATTGGCCTTCTTGCGTGCCGGTCAAAACTGATTTTTCTAGACCTGACCCCGGCGTGACGGCGTGACGCGCTCTTGACGGCCGGCTGGCCCGTTCTTACGATCGGCCTGCCCAGACATCTCCTGAGGCCCACATCGCTACAGATGAAACAAGTTTCTGTCAGCCTTAGGAGCTGTCTTAGCCCAAAGGACGTTTCATGCTGAGAGTCGCGCTCGCCGTATCTCTGACGCTTCAAACGCTTGCGTTCGCAGGCCAGCCGCCGGCGCGGCCGGCGCCAGCATCGATGCCACAGGCCCAACCGCCGCTGCCGAAGGGCGCCATGCCGACGCTGGGGCGGCCGACATCCAAAGACGACCCAGTCCCGATCCTGAACTTCGAGGAATACTTCGTCGGCACGTGGAAGTTCGAGTGGGACGCGCCGGACAGCGTCTTCGGCCCGGGCGGGCGCATCAGCGGAACGGAGGTCTACAAGCCCGGCGTGGACGGCAAATTCTTCGAGAGCGAGATCGACGCGACCGGTCCCCAGGGTCCGTTCACGGTCAAATCGACGATCGCCTATCTGGCCGGCAGCAAGGTGATCAGCCGCTACGAGCAGGACAGCCGCGGCTTTTCGTACCTGCGGGCCGGATCGGTCGGCGGCGACCTCGGCGGCTACTTCAACATCTATTACGAGAGCACACCCTTCACCTGCAACGGCAAGATCGTGCGCCTGAAGACGACGACCCGGCTGTTGTCGCCGGTGAGTTTCAGAGTCAATGCGCAGATCTCGGTCGACGGTGGCCCGTTCACCAACTTCGGGAATCCATGGTGGAGCAAGAGCGTGCCGGGAGTGACAGGGCCGAGGTAAACACAACGTCCCGGGGTTCGGGATTCGGGGTTCGGGGTTCGGAGGAGCGGTCTTTCGAATCCCGAATCCCCAATCCCGAATCCCGAGTCAATTCACCTACTTCGCCGCCGTCAACATGATTTCGACGAGGCCGTCCGCCACGACGAGCCCCGACTGGACGGTGGCGCGGGCGGGGAAGTCCTTCGGGAAGCTCTCGCGATACGCCTGGTTCATCGCGTCGTAGTTGTTCAAATCCGTCAGGAACACCGCGCCATCGGCGACATCGGAAAACTCGAAGCCGGCCGCCTTGAGCGTCCGGCCGATCCGCGAGAGCGTCTCGCGCGTCTGGGCGCCGGCGTCTCCCTTGTTGCTCGCGGTGTTCCCGAGCATGCCCGACACCCAGAGACGATTGCCCACGCGCATCGCGGAGCTGAAATTCTGTCCCGGCTTGCCCGGAGTTCCGTCGGCGGCCGGCGTGGTGACCGGCTCGTGCTTGCCCCGCACCGCGGTCATGGTGATTTCCACCACGTACTGCGGTCCCATCAATCCCGCCCGGACGGTCGCGCGTGCCGGCAGCGCGTCCTTCGGAAAATGCTCGCGATAGGCCGCGTTCATCTGCTGGAAGAACGCCGTGTCCGTGATGTACACGCGCGACGCCACCACGTCGGCGAACGTCATGCCCGCGGCTTTCAGGATTTCCCCGCCGTTGTCGAGGACGGTCCTGGTCTGCTTCGTGATGTCGCCCTCGACAATCGAATTGTCGCGGCCGTTGCGCGAAACCAGCCCCGAGAGAAACAGCGTGTCGCCTGACTTGATGCCGTAACTATACGGGTTCGGCGATTTCATCCAGTCTGCCGGGTGAACCACCTCCCGTTCGCGGCCGTTGGGAATGGCGATCATCGACATCTCGACGAGCGCCTCAGGGCGGACGAGATTCGCGACGACCGTCGTGCGAACCGGCGGATCTTTCGTCCAGTACGTCCGGTACACCTCGTTCATGGCGGGAAAATCCGCGGCGCTCTTCAGGTAGACGTTGACCGACGCGACGTTCTCCATGGAAGACCCGGCCGCCTTCAGCACCCCGGTCAGGTTGTCGAGGACTTGTCTGGTCTGCGCCTTGATGTCGCCCTTAACGATCTGACCCTTGGCATCGGTCGCGAGCGTGCCCGCGAGATAGATGAGCCCACCGGCCTTCACGGCGGAGCTGAACGGAAGATTGAACGCCGGGCCCACATTGACGACCTGCTTCCCGCTCGATTGCATGGCCAGTCCCTCCACCGTGAGGACAGCGGCCAGCATGACCGCGAACCGCGTCGATCGCATGGATGCTCCTTCAGCCCGGCTGAAGCCGGGCACCACGACTCGGGGTTCGGGATTCGGGGTTCGGGGTTCGGAGGGAGTTCGTCTTCCGAATCCCGAATCCCAAATCCCGAATCCCAAGTGTATTGCTGTCTGTCTCTGTGCTCTCGGTGTGCTCTGTGGTAAATCACGCGGTATCTTACTTCGCACCGCAGGTATCCGCGATGTGCCGGACCGACGTGATGTTGAGCCGGTTCATCGGCTTCGCCTGTATCAACAGCCCCTCGACGCGCACCTTGTGACCTTTGTGCCCCGGCAACGAGAACTCGCTCGTGCCAATCAACCGATACCGACTCGTCCCGGTGAGCTTCGCAGCCTCGGCGTCGCTCGGGGGCGACGGCGCCTTGCTTCCCAGCTCAATCGGATTCGCCGCGCTCGAGACGACCCACGTGTCGTCCACCTCCTGGCCGAGGCAGCCCACCACGACGACGATCGGAACCTTGCGCGGAGGCTCGGGTTGCGCTGCCGCGATGCGGACTACGGTCACGAGACACAGCGCGCCTCCAACAACCAGGTCGCACGTTTTCATAGTGGAAGAAAAGGTTCCCTGTGGCATTTGGCGATTTGGCGATTTCGCGATTTGGCGATCTATTGGGAGATTTACTCACCTCACCAAATAAATCGCCAAATCGCCCAATCGCCAGATCGCCAAATACGCTATTGCTGGTTCGTCAGCCTTCGGGTCTCGAGCTTCGCTAAGTCCTGACTGTCGATCGAATACTCCGTAAAGGCCTGATACATCTCGTCCCAGCTCTGCTCCGCCCAGTACACCTCGAGGTGCGGCCCGGGATTCCATCGGTTCCTCAGCGAGTTGTCGTACACGCCAATCCCCAGCAGCTTGCTTCCGGCGGGCAACCGGAGCGGCGTCTCGAGCTCGTAGTGGATCTGCCAGTTGAAATCGAACTTCGGGACGTCGAGGATCACGTCCTCCTTGCCGTCAGGCCACACGACCACCCACTTCAGGCTCTTGCCGCGCAGATGCATGTGCGGTGACAGACCGTAGAGCGTGATCGGCTCGGTAATCGGCGTCACGCCCACAATCGTCCAGTTCTCCGCGTACGGCGGGATGTTCGGGATCTTCGACCGCCGCCGGCCCGTGCGCGGATCCTCGGTCGCGATTTCCTTCCCGTTCACGAGGTAGTTGTTGTACCCCATGCGATCGGTCGGAACCGGGTTGCCGGCCTGGCGCGTCAGCACCTCGTGCGCCACCGGTTTCGTATTGAACCAGATGCCGAGCTTCGTCCGATCGATTTCCTGCTTTCCCGTCGCGTTGTAGTGAACGGCCCACCGAACGTACTTCCCGGCGGCCAGCCGCTTCCCTGTGCCCGGCCTGTGGACTTCCAGACCACGTCCCGGTACGTAGGAGATCAACTTGGACGCGCCAGCGAGCTCGAACCCGGCCTGCTCGCGATCGCCGCCTTCGTCTTCGCGATTCGATCGTTCGCCCACGAGGCGGCCCTGCGCGTCGAGTTGAGCGCCTTTCGGGAGATCCACGACGTAGGCGCCGAGGTGATGTACCACGCGCGGGTTGCTGGGGCGAATCTCGATCGCTTCGGCGAAGCGATCCTCGGTGAACGGAATCTTCGTGTAGAGGTTGGAGACGTCCAGCTCGCCTTCCGCCGGGATAATCTGATCCGCCGGCAGCTGGAAGACATAGTCCGGCTCGCCGTTTGTCCAGCGGCTGTCGCTGGCAAACGCCGGCGGCGCCGGCATGTCTGCATCGTCGCCCTTCGGCGCGCCGCCGTTGGCCCACGCGACAATCGTGTCGATTTCCTGTTGGGTCAGGCTCGGATCGTTCCTGAACTTCATGCCGCGTGTGCGATCGGCGCCCCAGGGCGGCATCTCGCGGCTCACGACCTTGTCTTTGATGGACCGGACCCACGGCCGCACGTCCTGATAGGCCAGCAACGCCATCGGAGCGATCTGTCCGGGCCGATGGCAGCGGACGCAGCTCCTGTTGAAGATGGGGGCGACGTCTTTCGTGAAGGTGGGAACCGACGCCGATGCGGCCTCAGCATCGGCGGTCTGAACAGGACTTCCGAACGACGTGGCGACGAGGGCAGTCGCGGTCAACGCCAACAAGACGCGTTTCATCGTCCAAGCTCTCCTCGCACTTAGGCGCACCCCAGGCACTCTAGACATCTTCTAAAGCCGATTCCCTTCCGAATGAGGCAAGTTTCGGCTTAGAAGCTGGGTTAGCGGCCGCTCCGCGGCCGCCTAGTAACGAAGGTTCGCCGTACACCGCGGGCCCGTCACTCGGCGGTTTGA
>JACQTH010000267.1 GCA_016210935.1 Acidobacteriota bacterium
CCGGCGACCGAGACGGCCGCGGAGATCTCGATGGAGCGAACCGCCCGATGGGCCGCGCGTGCCCGCGCCCGGTTTCTCACCATCCAGGACGCGTCGCACTCAGCTGACCCGGCCACGTTTCGGCCGACGAACCCGGGGCAGGCGCAGTTCGGTATCGTCCAGGGCGGCGTCTGGCGCGGCCTTCGCGTCCGAAGCGTCGAGCGGACGCTCGCGATTGGTTTCGAGGGCTATGCGATTGGAGGGTTGAGCGTCGGCGAGCCGACCGAGGCGATGTACGAGACGGTCGCCGAGACGGCGCCGATGCTGCCGTCCGATCGTCCGAGGTATCTGATGGGAACGGGGACGCCGGACGATCTGGTCGAATGCGTCTGGCGCGGCATCGACCTTTTCGATTGCGTCCTGCCGACCCGGAACGCGCGCAACGGCCAGCTCTTCACCTCCGAGGGGAAGCTGAACATCAAGAATGCGCGCAACGCGGAAGATGATCGGCCGCCCGATCCTCGCTGCACGTGCTACACGTGCCGGACGGCCTCGCGGGCGTACCTGCGCCATCTGTTTCTCGCCCGCGAAATCAGCGCCGCCACCCTTAACACCTTGCATAACCTGACGTTCTACCTTGACACCATGCGGCGGATCAGGGAGGCTATAGTGTTTGGCTCGCTCGAAAACCTGAGACGTGAGCACCATCAGCGTGCTTCCACCGCCCACCGCGAGGAGCGGAGCGGGGCGTAGGGGTCCCCCTGAAATATATGCTCGAGGAGCTTGGCTTGGGTGCGGGGGTCCCCGCCATTCAAACTTGCTCGATTCCGGTTCGAGATGACACCGATTGCCGTTTCGCCCACGCGATTCATCCTCGCGATGGGCGCGCCGCCGGACGCCAACATCAGCCCGTGGGTCCAGTTCCTGCCCATCGCGTTGATGGCCGCGATCTTCTATTTCATCATCCTGATGCCGGCGCGCCGCCGGCAGAAAAAGGTCCAGGATTTCCTCGCCAGCTTGAAAGTGGGCGATCGGGTCATCACGACCGGCGGCATTTACGGGACCATCACCAAGCTCACCGATCGATCTGTGCAGATGCAGATCGCCGATAAAGTGCGAATCGAAGTGTCGCGCGCGTCCATCGGCGGCTATCAGGGTCAGCCGCCGGTCGCTGAACCGGCCGCGCAGTAACCACCATGAAAAAGAACCTGCAGTGGCGCCTGGTCGCCATCGCCGTTGTCGTGGGTCTGTCGATCTGGGGATTCAGCCCGCCGTCGAAGAAGGTCCGGCTGGGACTCGATCTGAAGGGCGGCGTCCATCTCGTGCTGCGCGTGCAGACCGACGATGCCCTCCGCGTCGAAACGCAGGGCACGATCGATCAGCTGCGCGATCAGTTGCAGCAGGCCGGGGTGAAATTCACGAACATCGCGCTGGTGAGCCCCGCGCAGTTCCGCGTCGAGGCCGTGGCGCGGGAACAGGACCCGCAGTTCCGCGAGATTGCCGACACGTTTCAGGCGACGTTCACGCGCCGGTCGGAGGCCGCGGGGACGTACCTGTTCGAAATCAAGGGAAGCGAGCAGGCGAGGCTCCGCGACGAGTCGGTCACCCAGGCGCGTGAGACGATCGAACGACGCGTGAACGAGCTCGGCGTCGCCGAGCCGATCGTCGCCGAGACCGGCGCGGGCGGCGATCAGATCCTGGTGCAGCTGCCGGGTGTCACCGATGTCGCACGGGCGAAGGAGATCATCCGCTCGACGGCGCTCCTCGAGTTGAAGCTGGTGGAGCAGGGCCCGGCGCAGTCACGGGAGGCGCTGCTGCAGGCCTCGAACGGCGCCGTGCCGCCGGGCATGGAGGTCGTGACGGGTGTGAGCGAGTCGTTCGAGCCCGGGGCCGCGCCGCAGACGGCGTACTACCTCGTGCGCCAGGCGGCGGCCATCACGGGCCGCGATCTGCGCAACGCCCGGCCGACGCTCGACGAGCACAACCTCCCCGCCGTCGGCTTTTCGCTGAATCAGGAGGGCGCGCAGAAGTTCAGAAAAATCACCGGGGAGAACGTCGGCCGGCGGCTCGCGATCATCCTCGACAACTACGTGCGGTCGGCGCCGGTCATCGAAAGTCGGATTTCCGACGAGGGCCGCATCAGCGGCAGTTTCACGCAGCAGGAAGCCCAGGATCTCTCGCTGGTCCTCCGGTCGGGCGCCCTGCCGGCGAGCCTGGATTACCTTGAGGAGCGGACAATCGGCCCCTCGCTGGGCGCCGATTCCATACGCGCCGGCATCAGCGCCGCGACCGGTGGTCTCGCCCTCGTCATGCTGTTCATGCTGTTCTACTACCGCCTGGCCGGCATCAACGCGGTCCTCGCCATGGTCATCAACCTGATGATCCTGCTGGGCCTGATGGCCTATCTGGGGGCGACGCTCACGCTGCCCGGAATCGCCGGGTTCATCCTCACCATCGGCATGGGCGTCGACTCGAACGTGCTGATTTTCGAACGCATCAAAGAGGAGCTCGAGACCGGCAAGGGTGTGCGGGCGGGCATCGGCGCCGGGTTCGATCGCGTGTTCCTCACGATTCTCGACACGCACATCGCGTCCTTGATTGCGGCGGCCTTCCTGTTTCAGTTCGGCACCGGGCCGATCCGCGGGTTTGCCACGACCCTGACGATCGGTCTGTTGTCCAACGTGTTCACCGCGGTGTTCGTGTCCCGGACACTGTTCATGCTGGTTCTCTCGCGCCGAACGGGCACCGAGCCGGCGGCGATAAGCATCTAGATCATGCGCATCTTCAAGCACCCGAACTACGACTTCATCCGGTGGCGGTGGCACGCGCTCGCCCTTTCCTTGGTCGTGATTCTCTCGGGCGCGGCGACGATGATCGCCCGGGGCGGGATCCAGCTGGGCATCGACTTCTCCGGCGGCACGATCGTCATCCTGAAATTCGATCAGCCAACCTCCGAGGAGAGGGTCCGGACGGCGATTCAGCCGACATTCGGCGAAGTGGTCGTTCAGTCGTACGGCGCGGCCGGCGAACACGAGATTCTGGTGCGGCTGCCGCAGACGGAAGAGCAGGAACGAGGCGCGAGCCTCGAGCGCGAGGCGCGCGCCGCCATTGACGTGCTTCAGAAGGCCGGCGTGGGGAAGTTCGAAGTCGTCAGCACGGAGCTCGTCGGGCCGGTGATCGGCGCCGAACTGCAGAAGAAGGGGCTCTACGCGACGCTGGCGTCGATTCTCGGCATCACGATCTACATCGCGCTCCGGTTCCGGTTCTCGTTCGCGATCGGCGCGATCGCGGCGACGTTCCACGACATCTTCGTGACGCTCGCGTTTCTGTCGTTCTTTCAGTACGACCTGTCGCTCAACGTGGTGGCCGCGATCCTCACCATCACCGGCTATTCCGTGAACGACACGATTGTGATCTTCGACCGCGTCCGCGAGAACTTCCGCACCATGCGGCGCGATTCGCTGGAGCACATCGTGAACACGGCGGTGAACCAGACGCTCGGCCGGACGATCATCACCGCCGGCACCACCTTTATGGCGGTGTCCGCGCTGTTCTTCTTCGGCGGGGAGGTGATCGAGGGATTCGCCTTCACGATGCTCGTCGGCATCGCCAGCGGGACCTATTCGACGGTCTTCATCGCGGCGGCCATTGCGATCCTCCTGAGCCGCGAACGCGCCAAGGGCCGGGCCGCCTCTGCCGCGAGCGCCGCCGGGACCGCGGCGGCCGACACGGTGGCGCGCCCGAAGCCGGACGCGACGCGGTCGAAGAAGAACCGGAAGGCGCGCGCGTCCTGAGACAGCTTCTAGGGCCCCGATCGTGAAGAATGAACCAAGTTCCTGCCGCCGCCTTGGAAGCTGTCTTGGGCGCCCGCCATGCGGGCGCTCTATGAACGAAGCTCCGGTCCGCGCAGACGAATTCTGAATCCAGTTGTGCAGGAGCTTCGTTAACGTGACGGTAGTGCACGCGGCCGTTCTCGGCCTCGTCCAGGGCGTCACCGAGTTTCTGCCGATATCGAGCTCCGCCCACTTGATCCTCGCCCGCGCGTTTTTGGGGTGGGACGCCGCGCAGCTCGGCCTCAGCTTCGACATCGCGTGTCATCTCGGCACGCTTATGGCGATCGTCATCTACTTCCGGGACGAGGCCGGACGGCTCGCTCGCGCCGTTCCCCGGATGTTTCGCGCCCGCATCACCGGCGATGCGCGGTATGCGCAGCTGATCGTCGCCGGCACCATCCCGGTCGTGGCCGCCGGCCTCCTCTACACCTCGGCGGTCGAAGCCGCGCTCCGGATCCCTGAGGTGACGATCGTGACGCTGGCCGCCGGCGCCGTGGCGTTCCTGTGGGCCGATCGCGTGGGCGACCTCAGCCGTTCAGATGATTCGCTGACGTTCGTCGAGGCGATCCTCCTGGGCCTCGCGCAGGCGGCGGCGCTCGTTCCCGGCGTCTCGCGGTCGGGAGCGGTCATCGTGATCGCGATCGTTCTCGGGCTGCGCCGGGCGCCCGCGGCGCGCTTTGCGTTCCTTCTTGGAATCCCCGCGATGGTCGCCGCCGGCGCGAAAGGCGCCCTGGAGCTCGGGCCACGGGGTTTCACGTCGGAGGCGCAGGCGATATTTCTCGTCGGGGCGGCTGTTTCTGCGATCGTCGGATACGTGACCATCAAGTACTTTATTCAGTACCTGTCGCGACATTCACTCACGGTGTTTGCCTGGTATCGTCTCGCTCTGGCCGGTATCGTTGCCGGATGGGTCGCGTGGTAATGCGCCTCATTCAGTGGCTGCGGCGCAGCTTCCTGGCGGGCTTCTTCATCATCGTCCCGCTGGTCATCAGCGTCTTTGCGATCGTCTGGATCATCCGGGTCGTCGATGGGGTGATCCGCCCGCTCTACGCCCAGCTGCTCGGACGGGCGATGGAAGATGTGCCGGTGGGGCTCGGCCTGGCCACGACCGTGCTCGCGTTCGTGCTGGTGGGCGCGCTCGCCGGCAACGTCATCGGCCGGCGGCTGCTGCAGCAGATCGAGTCGGCCTTGATGCGCGTGCCGGTCTTTCGAACCATCTACGCGCCGGTCAAGCAGATCGTCGTGGCGTTCTCGCCCGACAACGAATACGGGTTCAAGCGCGTCGTTCTGGTGGACATTCCCGGCCGCGGCATGGTGCTCGGGTTTCTGACGAAGGAATTCACGATCGATCGGGGGCACGGCCCGGAGCCGTTCATGGCGGTGTACGTCCCGACGAACCATCTCTATCTGGGAGACGTGCTGATTTTTCCCCGGGACGCCGTGAGCTATCCCGACATCACCGTCGAGCAGGCGATACGCATCTTTCTGACGGGTGGGATGGCGCTCGAGCAGCGGGTGCACGGGCGGCGCGCGCTCGATCGGGTGAGAGACTTTCGCGTATAATCCCGGGTTTTGTCCGTGCGGTCTTTTTCAAGAGGAGCTATGACGACGTTTCTTTCTTCGTGGCTGGCGGCTGTTTCGTCGTGGCTTCCGGCTTTAGCCGGAAGGCGAGCCGCGGATCTTCCGCCTAGAGGCGGAAGCCACGAGAACGGAAGCCAAGCAAGCCGGTTCAGACGTCGAGCCCTCGTGGCGCTCGCGACGGCGTTGTTCATCGTTCTACTGTCCGCGTCCGCATCGTTTGCGCAGCCTCCGGCGGCGCACGCGGGAGGCGAAGAGAGCCTGGTGCTGCCCGATCTCGGGCAGGTCGAGATGCTGGGACTCTCCGGCCGCACGCTGTTGATGCTCGGTCTGCTCGTGTGCGCCGCGGGCGCGCTTTTTGGGTTCGTGATCTTCAGGCAACTGAAGAAGCTGCCGGTCCATCGCTCGATGCACGAGATCTCCGAGCTGATTTACGAGACCTGCAAGACGTACCTCATCCAGCAGGGCAAGTTTCTGCTGATTCTCGAGGCGTTCATCGCGGTCATCATCGTCCTGTATTTCGGCGTGCTGAGAGGGCTGGACGCGATCAAGGTGGCGATCATCCTGATCTTCAGCCTCATCGGCATCGGCGGCAGCTACGGCGTGGCCTGGTTCGGGATTCGCATCAACACGTTCGCGAACTCCCGCACGGCGTTCGCGAGTCTGCGTGGCGGCCCGTATCCGCTTCACGCGATCCCGCTCAAAGCCGGGATGAGCATCG
>JACQTH010000268.1 GCA_016210935.1 Acidobacteriota bacterium
AGGCGCCAGCGCCTCACGTGACGCAATGGCCATCCGCCGAACACCGAGGTGGTCGCGCCCCAGTGATTCGACGACACGGATCTCTGGTGGCGGCACTGAAGCCATCGATGCGCGCGCCACCCCGAGCGCTGTCATGTCGTCGCACCCGGCATGCCCCAGCACACGAACGTCGCTACCAGGGGCTTGCGCGAACAACACGGCGGATCCGCCTGAGATTTCCGCCAGCGCATGGGCGGTCTCACGGACGAGGAATTGCGGGAGGACTGCCGCGTCCACCACGCGGCGAACCAGAGCCGCGGCGTCCCGCCGAATCACGTGCATCTGACCCGCTGCTTGGGCACCGGTCGTGGCCGCCGCCTGTTCGAGCTCCCGCACGAGCGTGTGTGCCCCGAGTCGGGCGAAGATGGCGCCGCCTGCCTGCAGATGACGGGACGCCTCGCTGTGTTCGCCCGCGGCCAGCAGCACCTCGCCGAGCGCCCGCTCGCTCAACCCCGCCTCATAGGGATGGTGAATCAGGTCGAACAGGCTGATGCTTTGATCAAGATCGTGGTAGGCCTCGACGATTCGGCCCAGACGAGCCCGCAGCTGACCGCGCAGCCGGAGATACGCCCCGTATGCCGGCACGCTCGGGTTCGCATCGAGCTGCTCCTTGAACCGGGAAAGCCGCGCTTCGGCGTCCTGAACGCGATCGCACAGCAGGAGCGTCTCGCACGCGACCAACTCGGCGTCCAGCCGATCGGTCGATGGCACGCCGGCCGCTTTGGCAATCTCGTCACTCAGACGCAACGCCTCGTCCGTGTTGCCGCGGCGCAGCGCCAGCTTCACCGCCAGCGCGCGAGGCGACCAGGCGTACCAGTGCGCAGCCCTCTTGCCGAACTCTCCGTACGCGGCAAACGCCTGCTCGAGACACGACTCCACGGTCTCGTACTCACCGCGCACGAGATGCATCTGCGCCAGGCTGTCATAGACGGCGCCGGTGATCTCGTGGAACTGGATCTGCGTGCGTGCGTCGAGGGCGCGCTTCAGTGCGGTTTCGGCCCGGTCGAGCTCCCCGATCTGGACGTAGCACTGGCCCAGCGATGCCAGAGAGATGGACAGAACGTAGGTCGGGAAACATCGTTCGGCGAGCGCCACGCTCCGTTCGTACAGCTCCCGCGCCTTGTCGTGTTGATGCTGAATGAACGCGATGTTCGCCTGGTTGTTGCACACGAGCCCCAGCACATCGTCCGCCTCGTCGAGCGTCGCTTCCCCTTCGGCCTGAACGAGCGTTGAGCACGCTTCGTCGAGCCGGCCGCTCTGCGCCGCGGTGACAGCGGTTACGGTCAGGGCGAGGGCGAGATGCCGGTGATCGCCGGCGGCGGCGAGCGCGGCTGTCGCCTGCGACACGTGCTCCCGGACAATGGCAAGCTCGCCGACATGACGGTAGCACTGCGCGAGCTCCGAACGGGCCAGCCCGATGGCGTGAGAATCATGAGCGGTCTCGGCGTACTTGAGCGCCCGGCCCAGCAGCGCGATGGCGCGGGAGCGCTCGCCGGATCGAAACGCGATCTGGGCGTGCAGGCACCACAGCGCGGAGAGCTGCGAGGGCTCGGCGGCCTCACCGGCCTTGTCCGGCGTGGGGCCGAGTGCCCGCCGGGCCTCCTGGATCTGCCCTTGAAGGAGCCAGGCGCGGGCGAGGCCGATTCGCGTCGCGGTGCGGAGTTCAGCGGGCAGGCCGGGCATGCGGGCCAGCCGGCGCAGGCGGCCGGCGGCCTCGGCGCCCCGGCCCCGGGTCAGGGCGATGTGCGCCAGCGAGAGCTCGGTTTCGGCCTGGGAGAGGGCCACAGGCCGATAGTATACCTTGTATACAGACTCGTTGGGTGATTTCGTGATTTGGTGATTTGTTTGCCGGCCGCATGGCGAAGTTGACGAAGAGGCCGATGGGAGTCTGCTATGGTTGGACGTTTGATTTTCGTGCGCGACAGGTTTCATCAACAGGAAGGGTCGTGTCTGCCCGATTTCTCGCCTGGAAGCTGCGCGACATCCGCGCGCACCTGATCGAATATCAACTGCTCCTGCCCATCGGAGCGGTGGGCGCCCTCGTCTGGGCGAACGTCGCGCACGCCTCCTACGAACGGTTCGCGCACGCGGCACACTTCTTCGTCAACGACATCGCGATGGTCTTCTTCTTTGGCATCGCGGCCAAGGAAGTGGTCGAGGCGACAACGCCCGGCGGCGCGTTGTCGTCATGGAGGCAGGCGAGCCTGCCGGTGGTGGCAGCGACAGGGGGGATGGCCGGCCCGGCTCTCATTTACGTCGGCCTGGCATTCTGGCTCGATCGCACCGACCTGCTCCGCGGGTGGGCCATTCCGTGCGCCACCGACATCGCGTTCAGCTATCTCGCGGCGCGCGCGATTTTCGACGCGAAGCATGCCGCGATTCCGTTTCTGTTGCTCCTCGCGATTGCCGACGATGCACTGGGCCTGGTGATTCTCGCGGTCTTCTATCCGGTCGGCATCGTGCGGCTGGTCGACTTTGCGGTGATTCTTGGCATGGCGTTCGGTGCGGCGTGGTGGCTCCGCCGCCGCCGAACGCTGAGCTTCTGGCCGTACATCGCGGTCCCCGGCATCATCTCGTGGATCGCGCTGTTTCGAGGGGGGCTCCACCCGGCGCTCGCCCTCGTCCCCATCATGCCGTTTCTGCCGCACGCCGCGCGCGACGCGGGTCTTTTCGTGGACATCGAGCCCGCGCCGCGTGACGCGCTGAACCAGTTCGAACACTGGTGGACCATTCCGGTCCAGATCATCCTGTTCTTCTTCGGTCTGGTGAACGCGGGCGTTCCACTGACGAGCATGGGGACGGGCACGTGGATCGTGCTGATTGCGCTGCTGGTCGGAAAGCCCGTCGGGATCGGACTGTTCACGCTGGGCGCGGTGGCAGCCGGCCTTCGGGTCCCGGAGGGCGTCAGGTGGAGAGAAATGCTCGTCGTCGGGGTCGCGGCCGGCATCGGATTCACGGTCGCGCTGTTTTTCTGCACGGCGGCCTTCCGGCCCGGCGCGCGACTGGATGAAGCGAAGATGGGCGCGCTGCTGAGTTTCGGGGCGGCCATCCTGACGATCGTTACAGCCATGGTGTTGCGCGTCGGGCGATTCGGAAAAGTCGCGACCTCATCGTCGCATCACGTTCACCACAGAGAGCACAGAGAGCGATAGACGCGGGATTCGGGATTTGGGATTCGGGATTCGAAAGACAAAACCCTGCCGAGTCCCGAACCCCGAATCCCGAACCCCGAGAGTTTTCGCTGCGTGCTCTGGGTTCTCTGTGGTAATGCATTCCAGATGTCGAAGATCCACTACGGAGTCTCTCCCTGGCTCGATCGCCTGCCGAAACGGCGCCGGCCGTCGTTCGCGAAGCTGCGCGGCGAGCTCGACGTCGACGTCGCGATCGTCGGGGGCGGGTTTGTCGGATGCGCCGCCGCCTACGCATTTTCGGCGTTGCGCCGGCGCGTCGTGCTGATCGAAGCCGGACAGATCGGCGAAGTGGGCACCGGCGCGGCGACCGGGATTGCGCTGCCACTTCCAGGATCAGGTGAGGCGACGATCCGGGCGTTGCACGAGCGCCACGGCGTCCGAGCGGCCCGTGAGATGTTTCGGCTGGCTCGCCGGGGCGCGCTGGATCTGGCCTCGACACTGAAGCGACTGAAGATTCGCTGCGACCTCGTGGAGACGTCCTGTCTGGAGATCGCGGCCGCCGCGGGCGACGTGGCCGGTCTTCGCCGCGAGTTCGACGCGCGCCGCGCCGCCGGGTTGGACGCCACCTGGATGACGCCGGCCAAATTGAGCGAGATCTATGCTCTCTCGTCGGGCGGTGCCATCCGCACGGCGGCCGGAGCGCATCTGGATCCGTTCCGCGCCTGCCTCGGTCTGGCGGCCGCGGCGGCGAGAAACGGCGTCACCATCTACGATCGCTCGCCGGTTCGTCGCGTGAAGTGGCGGCGAAAAGATGTCGAGATCAAGACTGCTGGCGCCACTGTCAGGGCCGGAACGATTGTCGTCGCCACTGGATATCCGGCCCCGCCATGGCGATCCCTCGCTCGCCACTTCAGCCGCATGTCCAGCTTTGCCGTCATGACGCCGCCGCTCTGGGCTGCTGAGCGCCGGATCTTCGGCCGTGGCGACGCCGTGATACGCGATACGGGGTTGCCGCCGCATGTGATGGGCGTGGCCAAGGACGATCGGGTGCTGTTTTCCGGAGCGGACGCCGAACCAGGTCCGGAGCGGCAAGCGGCCAGACGCGCCGTGCAGCGCACCGGGCAATTGATGTACGAACTTTCCCGGATCTATCCGGCGATCTCGGGTCTGATGCCCGAGTATGGCTGGGAAGGCTCGTACGCAGAACCAGTTGACGGCGTGCCCTTCATTGGACCGCATCGCAACTTCCCGCATCATCTCTTCGCGCTCGGCGTCGGCCCGAGCGGTCTCGCGCTGGGGTTTGCCGCCGCTCGCGTTCTGCTCGCCCATCATGCGGGCACGATCGAGCGCGTCTGGGAGCCGCTCGGCTTCGCTCGCCTGTAGTGCAGTGAAGCTGCGCCTCAAACCGCCGAGACTTCGCCACGCCCCGCGCAGCTTCCCTGCTAGGCGGGCCGCAAGCGGCCCGCGAACGCGGGCCCTAAGACAGCTCCTAAGGCGGACCGGAGAAAAC
>JACQTH010000269.1 GCA_016210935.1 Acidobacteriota bacterium
CGCGCGTACTGGCACGAGCGCGGCGCCGACGTGAAAGTTCGAAATCTGCTCGAGTGGACGGGAACCCTGCGAGCGGGGGCCGGCAGCAGGAACTCCGCGTTTCGCATCGCGTGTCCCTGGGGCAACAACACGATGGCCATTCACCAGAACGGGGATGTCGTCGCGTGCGCGGTCGATTATGGGGGCGGCTTCGTCGTCGGAAACGTGCGCGAGCACTCGGTCAAGGAGCTCTGGAGCGCGTTAGGCGTGCGCCTGCGGCGTCCTCATCGCGAGCATCGATGGGATGAGCTGCCGGCGCTGTGTCGCGGCTGCACCGACTGGCAGGTGGTCGGCGCCGAGCTGCACGAGGCGGCGAGTTTTTCTTCCGCCTGAAGGCGGAAGCCACGAAGAAGACGGCCGCGATTCGGTAGCGCAGTTCTTCGGCCGTTCGACATGGGGCCGAAAAACTCGCCGTCGATTGACGTCGCGCGGACGCAGGCCAGCCGCCGCTTACCTCGACCATCCCAGATACGCGGCGCCCCGTCGAGCAAGGCCGAACATGGCGAGCGACCAGGCGGCGAGCGCGACATACAGGAACACGCGAGGAATCATGAGGAGGAAAGGCGCATCGATGACGTTCGCCAGGCGAAACGTGCAGACGGCGTACATGCCGAGCGGAAACACCGCGCCCCAATACAGCGGGTCATACTGCAGCGGGAATCGCCGGTAGACGTGCCGCCACACACCCAGGATGACGAGCATCGGGATCCACCACGTCGCCGTTGCCCAGAACAAGAGGGTGAATCCCTTCAAGAACGGCAGCAGCTCGTTCAAGAGCGCGAAGTGCGATCTTGCCTCTATCAGCGTCGCCCCCGCGAGCGTCGAGATCGCCACGGCGCCCATGTTGATCCAGTAAGGAGGCGCCAGGTCCGACGGGCTCATCACGAAAAAGGTGTAGCGGTAGAAAATCAACGAGATGATCCAGATGTACAGCATGCCGCCGCCCAGCCACATCCCGAGGCAGAACAGCAGCACGTGCGGCGTGTATGGCTGAAACCCGTCGGCGAGCTGAGCTCCGAGAACACAGACCGACTGAGCGGCGACGACGGCCACCAGCCAACCGCCGTTGATCCCTTCCGCCAGCGGCGGCTTCTCCGGTTTCACCGTCAGGGCGGTAAACACCGTGTAGGTCACCGCCGCCCACAAGAGAATCCCGAAGACCCACAGCGCCGCCGCCGCGTTCCACCATCTCACGATGAGCAGCACCTGGCTTCCCAGCACGCACGTCGCGGCGACCGTCGTGAAGAACCCCACGGCGCGACCGTGGTGCGAGAGATCGGCGAGGACGTGTCTGGGGAATCGCGTTACCCGGACGAGGGTGACGGCCCACAATCCGAGGTAGAACGCGACGTTGGCCCACAGCAGCGTGCGGGCCAGCAAAGGCTGTCCCAACAGCTGACAGGCAATCGAGACGATGCCGGTGGCCATCGCGAGCGCAAAGGACGCCGGGTGCAGCGTCTCGACGGTGCCCGTGCTCATGTTTGGATGGCGGGGACCCCTGCACCCCGCCAAGCTCCTCGCTCGCGGGGACCCCTACGCCCCGCTCCGCTCGTCGCGTTTGCGCACGCGGTCAAGGCGATACAGATAGCGCAACAAGCCGGCGTTCAGCAGCAGACACACCAGGCTCGCGCCTGCGGCCGGCCAGATCACCGACTCGTCACCCCCGAGGTACGCGTTCATCGTCGCCGTCAACAGCCACAGCTGCAGCACGACGAGCGTCAGCACGAACACCAGCATGCCGTGGATGATCGTGGTCCGCTGCTGGCGCGTGAAGGGACGGCGGGCGGCGCTCATGTCAGACGGTTCGCTCCTCCAGCCCTGTTGCCACGATGTCACGGCCCCGGAGCTCGACGCGCACCAGAGGCAGTGGACGCCGCGGCGGACCCGCAAGCGGGCGACCCGACGAGAGGTCGAAATACCCCTCGTGGCAGGGACAGTGAATCACGCCCTCCTCCAGACGCGGCCGCACCGCGCAGGAAAGGTGTGTGCACCGCTGAGCGTACGCGACGAACGTCTGCTCGCCCGTGCGCACGAGGAAACAGTCATCCTCCGGCCCCGGATAGGTGAAGGTCAGCGTCGCGCCGACCGGCAGCTCGTCCAGTGTGGCCACGCGGCGCACCTCCGGCGCGCCCCGGCGCCTGCGCCACCAGTGCTGCGCCGCAATCCAGAACTGTCCGACGGTGAACGCCAGGCTCGTCAGGACCATGAACTTCATGAAGTCGCGCCGTTCGACGTACTGATCCTGGGGCCAGTCGATCGGAAAGTCGTGGCGCCACGCCGGCTGCTGCTCCATCGGACGCCAGTCGGGCGCCATCGTGATCTGCTCGGTTTCGTCGAGCGGCTTGAACACGTTTGCCGGCGTCGTGCCCGTCAGCCCCTCGCGCGCGGGGGTGTCGATGCGCACGTCGACAGAGGCCCTGGGGTCGTCGCCGGTCGGGCGCCGTGTGTGAATGTCTTCTGACATGACCTGCCCTTCAGATCGCGATCTCGGCGAAGGGATCGCCACCCGTGTCCGGTTCCGCCGGCCGGAGCGTCGATTCGACCGGCAGCACCTTCAGTGTCACTGCACGTTCGCGCGGGCGTTCGTCCATCGCGGCGGTCACGTCCATCCATGGCTCCCGAGCCGCCACCGCACGCGGGATCATCGTGAAGACGCGCGTCGAGACCACCTGCGCGCCGAACTGGAAGCGGTTGATTGGCGCCGACATCGGCCGCAGCTGCTCGATCTGCTCGCGGGTGCCGAAGAACAGCGCCTGGC
>JACQTH010000286.1 GCA_016210935.1 Acidobacteriota bacterium
CGCCGTGGCGGAACGACCGCTGGAGATTGCGGCGGTGAAAGAGACGCCGGCTGTCGAGACGGCGGCGGCACCGGCCGCGAAAAGGGCCCGGCGTCCGCGCAGGAAGCCGGCGAAGACGAGAAAAGCGGCGCCGCGGAAGCGCGGGAAGGCGCCAAGGAAGCGCGGGAAGGCAAAGAGCTGAAGATGCACCACAGAGATCACAGAGCACACAGAGAAGAATCTCGGGGTTCGGGATTCGTGGAGAGCGTCTTTCGAATCCCCAATCCCGAATCCCGAATCCCGGGAGCTGTTGCACTCCGTGGTCTCCGTGGTGCCTCTTTGATCAAGGAGTCACGCTAGTGGGTCAAAAAGTTCACCCGTTCGGGTTTCGACTGGGGTTCAACAAGACCTGGCAATCGCGCTGGTTTGCCGATCGCGACTACGCGAAGCTGCTCCACGAAGATCTGGTGCTGCGCCAGGACCTCAAGAAGCGCTTCTCGCATGCCGGCGTGTCGCGCATCGAGATCGAGCGCGCCGCCAACAAGCTGAAGATCGATATCCACACCTCGCGGCCCGGCATCATCATCGGTCGCAAGGGCACGGAGGTCGACAAGCTGAAGGCGGAGATCCAGAAGCGGACCAGTCGCGAGGTCTTCATCAACATCCAGGAGATCCAGAAGCCCGAGCTCGACGCCCAGCTGATCGCGGAATCGGTGGCGATGCAGCTCGAGAAGCGCGTCGCGTTCCGCCGCGCGATGCGGAAGGCGGTCGAATCGGCCCTGCGCTTCGGCGCGCGCGGCATCAAGGTCCGCGTGTCCGGCCGGTTGAACGGCGCCGAAATCGCGCGGTCCGAGTGGTACCTGCACGGGCAGCTGCCGCTGCAGACGCTGCGGGCCGACATCGACTACGGCTTCGCCGAGGCCAATACGACGTACGGGCAGATCGGGGTGAAGGCGTGGCTGTACAAGGGCGAGCGCCTGCAGCCGCGGATTGGACGGGAAGAGGATTATCGGGTGCCGCGGCGAACAGCGCGATGAGGTTTGGCGATCTGGCGATTTGGCGAGTTATTGGGTGATTTGGGCGTCAATCGACCAATAAATCGCTCAATCGCCAGATCGCGAAATCGCCAAATGCAGGGTTTTGACCATGTTGATGCCCAGGAAAGTGAAGTACCGGAAGCAGCAGCGCGGGCGCATGCGCGGCCTGGCGTGGCGCGGCTCCGACGTCGAGTTCGGCGATTACGGCCTGAAAGCGCTCGAGCCCTGCTGGCTGACCGCGCGCCAGATCGAAGCGGCGCGTGTCGCGATGACGCGCTTCATCAAGCGCGGCGGGAAAATCTGGGTTCGGGTCTTCCCCGACAAGCCGGTCACCAAGAAGCCGCAGGAAACCCGCATGGGGAAGGGCAAGGGCGCGCCGGAGCTGTGGGTGTCGGTCGTCAAGCCGGGACGCGTCCTGTTCGAGATGGAAGGCGTCACCGAGGAAGAAGCCCGCACCGCGATGAGCCGGGCGGCCTCGAAGCTGCCGATTCGGACGAAGTTCGCCACCCGCTTCGCCCAGGAGGACGTGTCATGACCAAGGTGCAGGAGATCCGCGACCTCGGCGTCGACGATCTGCGCCTCAAGGAGCGGGACCTCTACGATCAGCTGTTCCGGTTGCGCATTCAGAAGGCCATGGGGCAGCTCGACGCGCCGCACAAGCTGCGCGCCACCCGCCGCGAGCTGAGCCGGGTGAAGACGATATTGCGGGAGAAAGAAACCTAAGGGCACAGGGGCCAGGGGCCGGGGGCCAGGGGACGGTGAGGTGACGGTGAAACCGACCGACCCCCGACCCCCGTGAAAACGATAGGACATATGGCGTCTAAATCGGTACTCCAGGGGATCGTCGTCAGCGACAAGATGCAGCAGAGCGTCGTCGTGGCGGTTGAACGCCAGGTGCGCGATCCGCTGTACGGAAAGATCATGCGCCGGACCTCCAAGTTCATGGCGCACAACGAGGGGGATGCCGCGAAGGCGGGCGACCGTGTCGAGATCGTCGAGACCCGGCCGATGAGCCGCCGGAAGCGCTGGCGCGTCACCCGCGTGATCAAGCGCGCGGTCGACCTCCGCGAAGCGGGCACGGAAACGGAATCACGCGACGAGCGGAGCGGGGCGTAGCAGGTCATGATTCAGATGCGATCGATCCTCGACGTGGCCGACAACTCCGGCGCGCGCAAGATCGCCATCATCAACCCGATTGGCGGGTCCACCGGGCGCTACGCGCGGCTTGGCGACATCGTGACCGCCTCGGTGAAGGAAGCGGCGCCGGATTCCAACGTGAAGAAGGGCCAGGTGGTGAAGGCGGTGATCGTCCGGACGCGGAAGGAGTACCGCCGCAAGGACGGCAGCTATATCCGGTTCGATCGCAACGCGGCCGTGCTCGTCAACGATCAGGGCGAGCCGATCGGCACCCGCGTCTTCGGTCCCGTCGCGCGCGAGCTGCGCGAGCGCCGGTTCATGAAGATCGTCTCGCTGGCGCCGGAGGTGCTGTAGTCGAGTGGGCGGTAGGCGGTGTGCAGCGTGCAGAGCTTCTTGAAGCGGGCCGCGCGGTAGCGCGGCCATCCTGCTCACTGCGAACTGCCCACTGCCCACTGCAAACTTGTATGTTATGTCTCTAGTCCAGACCCCGATTCGCAAGAACGACAACGTCCTCGTCATCAC
>JACQTH010000271.1 GCA_016210935.1 Acidobacteriota bacterium
GATGACGATGATGGAGGTCAACCAGGCGCTCTCCGCGACGCTGAACCTGCGCGCGGGGCTGCACCGGGTGCTCGAGATCCTCTCACGCCACTTCGGCGTCATTCGCAGCGCCGTCACGCTCATCGACGCCGACTCGGGGCAGCTGCAGATCGAGGCGTCCGATGGTCTGCAGCCCGAGGCCCGGCGCGCCCGCTACGACCTGGGCGAAGGCGTCACGGGCAAGGTCGTCGAGAGCGGCAAGCCGGTCGTCGTGCCGCAGGCGAGCCGCGAGCCGACGTTTCTCAACCGCACGGCCCGCAAGGACCTCCACGCCCGCGAGATCACCTTCATCTGCGTGCCTGTCACCCCGGCCCGCAAGCCGGTCGGCGCGCTCAGCATCGACCTCCCCTTCAAGAAGGACCGCGACTACGACCGCGACCTGCAGTTCCTGCGGGTGGTCGCCTCGATGATGGCCCAGGCCATCAAGATCACCCAGTTGGTCGAGGCCGAGCGGCAGCGGCTGCTCGACGAGAACATCCATCTGCGCGAGGAGCTCAAGGAGCGCTACGATTTCTCGCACATCGTCGGCACGAGCGGGCCGATGCGGCAGGTCTACGAGCAGATCGCCAAGGTGGCGCCCACGAACACGACGGTGCTCATCCGCGGCGAGTCGGGCACGGGCAAGGAGCTCATCGCGCACGCGCTTCACTACAACTCGCCGCGGGCGAAGAAGCCGTTCATCAAGGTGAGCTGCGGCGCGCTGCCCGAGTCGCTGATCGAATCCGAGCTGTTCGGTTACGAGAAGGGGGCGTTTACCGGCGCCCAGGCGCGCAAGAAGGGGCGCTTCGAGCTGGCCGAGGGCGGGACGCTCTTTCTCGACGAGATCGGCGACATCAACCCGCCGACGCAGGTCAAGCTGCTACGGGTGCTCCAGGAGCGGGAGTTCGAGCGGCTGGGCGGCACCGAGCCGGTGCGGGTCAACGTGCGGCTCATCGCCGCCACCCACAAGGACCTCGAGAAGGCGATTGGGGCCGCCACCTTCCGTGAGGACCTGCTCTACCGGCTCAACGTCTTCGCCATCTTCGTGCCGCCGCTGCGCGAGCGGAAGCCCGACGTGATGCTGCTGGCCGACCATTTCCTCGAGAAGTACGCCACCGAGCACGGCAAGGCCATCAAGCGGATCTCCACCCCGGCCATCGACATGCTGATGGCCTACCACTGGCCCGGCAACGTGCGCGAGCTGGAGAACACGATCGAGCGCGCGGTGCTGGTGTGCGACGGCTCGGTGGTCCACGGCCACCATCTCCCGCCCACCCTGCAGACCAGCGAGGCGTCCGGCACGACGACGAACCTCTCGCTCGAAGAAGCCGTCGTCGCCTACGAGAAGGACCTCGTCCAGGACGCGCTCAAGACGACGCGCGGCAACCGGGCGAAGACGGCGAAGCTGCTCCACTCCACTGAGCGCATCATCGGCTACAAGGTCAAGAAGTACGGGATCGACTGTCGCCGCTTTCGGAGCTGACGCGACCGTGAGGTCGCGTTGCACCGAGGGGGATCTGAGGTCGTCACCAGAGCCGGTTGTCATAACCTCCCTCCGACCTCCCTCTCCCCGGACTCGGGGAGAGGTAAGGTGAGGGGAAAGCGATGACGAAGGTTATGAAACGGTTTATAGCGTCTTTGAAGTCGCCGGAGGCATCTCCCGGTGCCAAGGAGACACGGATGGCTGTTCCGCCGGGTGAACCCACCCGCGAGAGCCGCGCGAAATACTGGACGCTGCTGGCCGCCATCACCCTGGCGCTAGCGGTTCACCTCCTACCGACCCCGCCGCCGCTCAGCCGAGGAGACCAGCTGGTCGAGCTGAGCGCGACCGGCAAGACGAGTCTTGCCATTTTGCTCTTCGCCGTGATCCTGTGGGTGACGGAGACCGTACCGGTCCCCGTGACCGCGCTCTTCGTCGTGCTGCTGATCCCGGTGTTTGGAATCACAGATTTCGCAGCGGTCATCGAAATCGGGTTCGGCGATCCCATCATCGCGTTCTTCATCGGTGTGCTGATTCTATCTGCCGGGTTTACGCGGTCCGGGCTCGGAACCCGCCTGACCTATCACCTACTGCTGACGATGGGGACACGCACCGACAGAGTGCTGCTGGGATTTCTGGCGGTGGGGTCGATGCTCTCGATGTGGGTCACTGACATGGCCGTCGCGGCGATGCTGCTGCCCATCGGTGTGGGTCTGCTTCGCGACGCGCAGATGCGGCCCATGGAGAGCCGTTTTGGCAAGGCGCTCATGATCGCGTGCGCCTTTGGACCCCTCATCGGCGGTATCGCCACACCGGCCGGCACGGGAGCCAATCCGATTGCCATTCGGTACTTGAAGGAGCTGGCCGACGTCGACGTGTCGTTTCTCCAGTGGATGCTTGTCGGCGTCCCGGCGGCGGTGATGATGGTGCCCTTGGCATGGCTCCTGTTGCTCAAGCTGTTCCCGCCCGAAGTCGAGCGCCTGCCGATCGAGCTTGCGACCATCCGCATCCGCATGGCCTCGCTTGGCCGACTCTCTGGACCCGAGCTCAAGACTCTTGTTGTCTTCTTCGCCACCATCGCTCTCTGGCTGCTCGGTCCCCTCGCCACGCGACTCACGGGCGGGGCGGTCGACATGCCTATCGAGGCCGTTGCTCTGTTCGGGGGACTGGCACTGTTCCTGCCCGGGATGGCCGTCCTCTCATGGAAGCAGGCCGAGCACGACGTCGAGTGGGGCGGGATCCTGCTGATTGTTGCGGGCCTGTCGCTCGGGATGACGATCTACGAAACCGGTGCCGCCAGATGGCTGGCGTGGGTCCTCCTCGGGGGACTGGGATCGGTGCCAGACGTGCTGAGACCGTTCGTGATCGTCGTCGCGGTCGCGCTCCTGCACCTGATGTTTTCCAGCAATACGGTCACGAGCACCATCATCATCCCCATCCTGATCGCGCTGGCCAGCGATCTGCGATTCGAGGTGTGGGATGTCGTGGCACCGGCAGCGTTCACCTCCTCGTTGGCCTTCATCCTGGTGACGGAGGGGCCGACGACCATCATCCCGTATACGGCCGGCTATTTCTCCATTCGCGATCTGGCGAAGGCGGGAATCTGGATGACCCTTGCGGCGGCCCTGTGCGTCGCGCTCTCCGTCCTCGTGGTGAGGACTGTGGTAGGCCCGTGAGCGCACTGGCAGGCTGCTGAAAAAGCGCAGCCTGAATGCAGAATGCAGAC
>JACQTH010000285.1 GCA_016210935.1 Acidobacteriota bacterium
CTCAAAGGGCACCGATCGGTCGGCGGACTGCGAGCGTCAATCTATAACGCCTTTCCCGAGGAGGGGATCGACGCGCTGGTCGGCTTCATGCGCGAGTTCGAACGGACGCATGGGTGAGGTGGTGGGTCAGATTGGCCGCGCGGTCAACCTGACCCCCCACACAAAGCTTCGTGTTACAATCACACGTTTTTTGCGGTCCGGTTTCCCCCTTCGTCTGGGCTCCCCGTTCACTTCTTCCCGGAGGCTCGTAGTGCTCGTTTCGCTTGCGCTTTCTCTGCTCGTCGCCCTCGCGCTGATTCAGACTGCGGTCTTCAGCACCACCATTTTTCTGCATCGCGCCGCCACGCATAAGGCGATCATCCTCCACCCGGCGGTCGCCTGGATGTTCCGCTTCGCGCTGTGGATCACCACGGGCATTTCGACGCGGCAATGGGTGGCCGTCCACCGCAAGCACCACGCCTTCACGGATGAAGAGGGCGATCCACACAGCCCGCACCTGGAAGGGTTCTGGCGTGTGCAATGGGGCAACGTGTTCTACTACGTCCGTGAGGCGCGCAACACCGACGTGGTCGCGAAATACGCGAAGGACATCAAGGAAGACCTCTGGGATCGATGGTTCTTCAACCACGGCTTCGTTGGTCCGACGCTCGGCACCGTGGCGCTGTGCTACACGATCGGGCTCGGCTGGGGACTGCTGGCGGCGGGGCTCCACGCCTTCATCTACATCTTCGTCCTTTCATCGTCGATCAACGGCCTGTGCCATAGCGTCGGCTACAGGAATTTCGAGAACACCGCGACCAACATCCGCATCCTCGGGTGGCTGGCCGGCGGTGAGGGCTTGCACAACAACCATCACCAGTTCCCCCGCAGCCCGAAGTTCAGTCTGCGCCCGAGCGAGATCGATCCCGCCTGGCCGATCATCAAGGTGCTGGCGGCGCTGCGTCTGGCGCGGCCGTACAAGACCATCGAACAAAGTCTCAGTTAACGGGCGGGGTTCGGGATTCGGGGTTCGGCCGCCCTCGTTCATGATCTTTCGGACCACGAACGTCGGCGAGCCTCGCCTCGCCGAAGCGCGAAGGCGGGGATTCGCGGAGTTCGTCTTTCGAATCCCGAATCCCAAATCCCCAATCCCGAGCTCTTGCTCGTACGTGAGTGGCTTTAGCTGTCAGCTCTTGCCGGATACCGGCGCCTCCGCCGCCGCCGGCGGCGTCGTGGCTGTCGGGTGTGTGGCGGAAATCCCGGCGGTTGCGGTTCCTGCGCCGGGACATGGCTTCGGAGCAGCTCCTGCCAGTGCGCGTGAATCTCCGGCGCGGCGCCGTGCATCTCGAGCCACAGTAACGCGTCCGCGAACGCCGGACGATGGAGGAGGTTGCGCTTCACCCGTGGCGGACGATCGATTTCCCCGAGACGCCGCTGAAGCACGAGCATCTGCCGGACACGCTCCAGATCCCGACGCGGGATCGGCAGCAGGCCGAGCGTTCCGCGCGCCCCGTCTTGCTGTCCGAAGTACGTCTCCCGAACGAGGCCGACCGGCTGCATCAAGGTCCCGAGGAGGATCGGATTCGTGATGGCCGCCGGCGACCCGAGCCGCCGCCGATAGCTGTCGAGCGCCGCCAGCGAGCGCCACAAGGCCTCGCCGGCGCCCTCGGCCAACTCAGGCGTGACGCGCTCGAGCAGTCGGTGCTCGTGCAGCATCCTGAACGTCTGTTCCGCGGATCCCGCGCGAAGGATTTTGAAGTACTCTTCCAGCAGACGGGCCGGCGCGCTTCGGATGATTTCGAACCGCTGCCGCTTGATCGCGTCGGCGATCGGCGGGTCGAGATCGAATGCGAGGCGTGCGGCGAAATGAACGGCGCGGATCATCCGGACCGGATCTTCCTGGAACCGCTCGTCCGGATCGCCAATCGCGCGAATGACCCGTTCCTCGAGGTCCCGCAGGCCCCCGACGTAGTCGATGACGGAAAACGTCGAGATGTCGTAGAAAAGCGCGTTGATGGTGAAGTCGCGACGAAACGCGTCTTCTTCCGGCGTCCCAAAGGTGTTGTCGTGATGCGCCAGGAGATCGCGGGGTCGATCGGCCTGTTCGAGACCTGGTCTGACCGCCGTCGAAGGCTCGGCCTTGTCTGCGCGCCCCGGTTCGACGGTCTGGACGTGACGCCTGAAGGTGGCGACTTCGATGACTTTGGCGCCGAAGCGGACGTGCGCGAGGCGGAAGCGCCGGCCGATGATCCAGCAGTTGCGAAAGAGGCGCTTGATTTCGTACGGATGGGCGTTGGTGCCGACGTCGAAATCCTTGGGACGCCGCCCGAGGAGAAGATCGCGTACGCTGCCGCCGACCAGGTAGGCCAGGTACCCGCCCTCTCGCAGGCGATAGAGCACCTTGAGGGCATCGGGATCGATTTCGCGCCGGGAGATCACGTGGCTGGCACGTGGCACGACAATCGGCGCCGCCATTATGACCACACGCGAAGATCGATATCCACGTCACAAGACACAAAGGCCCGAAGATCGGCGACCTTGGCGTCTTTGTGTCTTCCGGAGAGTATCTCGTCCTTCATCAACTGCTCATTATAGCGTATGGCCGGTGACGTAAGAACACAACCTGTTAGAAATAAAGCACTTAGCTGGCTGGGGCCGATCGGGGTCCTGCTGATCGTGGTTGCGGGGCCGGCCCGCGCGGCCGATCTTCTGTCGCAGGCACGCGCCGAATACAACAGAGGTCAGTACGAGATCGCGGTCGAGCTGGCGACCCAGGCGAAGGCGATCCCCACTCAGGCGGACGCCGCAAACCTCGTGCTGGCGCGCGCGTTGCTCGAGCGCTACCGGCAGAGCGCTGATTCCGCGCACCTCGATGAAGCGAGAGCCGCCCTGACCGCCATTCGGCCTGCCACCCTTTCGGCGCGCGAGCGGATCGAATTCGTGATCGGACTCGGTGAGGCGCTGTATCTCGAGGATGCTTTCGGCGCGGCGGCCGAGATGTTCAGCCTCGCCATGGCGCGGGCCGGCGAGGTCGGTCCCGCCGCGCGCGAACGCGTGCTCGACTGGTGGGCGAGCGCGCTTGATCGCCGCGCGCAGCAGACGCCGGGAGACGACCGGACGGCGATCTACAGGCGGATCGTGACGCGGATGGAGGAAGAGCTGGCGCGCGATGCCGCCTCAGCGGCGGCGGGCTATTGGCTGGCGGCGGCGGCGCGCGGCGCGGGCGATCTCGAGCGCGCCTGGTCGGCGGCGGTCGCCGCCTGGATTCGCGCCCGCCTGACGCCCGCCCATGGCGCCACGCTGCGGACCGACCTCGATCGAGTGGTGCTGGAGGCGATTATTCCCGATCGCGCCCGCCAGCATCCCGAGCCGCGGCGCACGCAGGCGGCGGACGAGATGCGGGCGGAATGGCAGCGGGTAAAAGAGCGGTGGAAGTAGGACGAAATACAACCACGGAGAACAAAAAGGAGCTAGAAGCTAGGAGTTAGGAGCCTCAACCCTTCGCCTCTTTCCAGTTCCTCCCAATCCCCACATCCACCGTCAGCGGCACGGCGAGCGTGACCGCGCGCTCCATCAGGTCCTTCACCAGGCGGGCGACCTCCTCCGCTTCCGTCTCGGGCGCCTCGAACAGCAGCTCGTCGTGTACCGTCAAGATCATGCGGGCGGCGCCGGGCCAGACCGATCGATCGCGGCTGCGCTCGGCGTTGTAGCCTTCGAGCGCCGCGTGCACGTCGATCATCGCGCGCTTCAGGATGTCGGCGGCCGTTCCCTGAATGGGCAGGTTGACCGCCACCCGCTCGGCGGCGGATCGAATCTGCCCGTTGCGGCTCGTCAGCTCCGGGACAGGTCGTCTTCGGCCGAACAACGTCCTCACGACGCCGCTCGTGCGTCCGTCTTCGAGCGTCCGGTCGATGTACGCCCGGACGCGCGGGAAGCCGGCGAAGTACGCGTCGATGAACTCCTGCGCGGCCTGCTGCGTGACGCCGATGTCCTTGGCGAGCGTGAACGCAGTTTTGCCGTAGAGGAGCGCGTAATTGATGATCTTCGCCCGCCGGCGCAGCTCGTGCTTGTCGAGCCCGCTGTCCGGACCGAAGACCTTCAGCGCGGTCCGATCGTGAATATCTTCGTTGCGCTGAAACGCCTCGATCAGCGCCTCGTCCGCCGAGAGATGCGCCAGGACGCGCAGCTCGATCTGGGAATAGTCGGCCGAGATCAGCACGTGGCCCGGCTCGGCGACGAAAGCGCGCCGGATCTCCCGCCCCAGCTCCGTCCTGATCGGAATATTCTGCAGATTCGGGTCGCTGCTGCTCAGCCGGCCCGTCGCGGCGACGGCCTGATTGAATGAGGTGTGAACGCGGCCGGTGTCCGGATGCACGAGCTGCGGCAGCGCGTCGACGTAGGTGCCCTTCAGTTTCTGAAGCGTCCGCCATTCCAGGACCAGCCGCGGCAGCTCGTGGGCGAGCGCCAGCTCTTCCAACACTTCCACGGCGGTTGAGGCTGCTCGCGTCTTGCCCGTGCGCTTCAGCGCCGGCAGCTTCAGTCGCTCGAACAGGACCTCCCCGAGCTGTTTGGGCGAACTGATGGTGAACTCGCACCCGGCGAGTTCGAAGATCTGATCGCGCCGCACGGCCAGCTCGCTCTCGATTTTCTGCGACTGCGCCGACAACGCCTCGCCATCCAGCCGGATGCCGGCCAGCTCCATGTCGAGCAGCACCGGGATGAGCGGTATTTCCAGCTCGCGATACAGGCGATCGAGCTGTTGTTCGCCGAGCGCCGGAATCAGGCGCTCCGCGAGCTGCAGCGCCAAATCCGCGCGTTCGCCCGCGTAATCGAGCAGCCCTTCCACGGGGAGTTCCTGCAGGGTCAGGCTTCGACCTCCGCGGCCGCACACATCCTCTTCGGTGAGCGCCTTGTACGTGAGGTGCTCGAGCGCCTCGTCTTCGAGCGGATGGCTCGAGCGCGTGGCATCGAGCAGGTAACTCGCGATCATCGTGTCATCCGCGAGGTTCAGGAGCGGCACCCCATGGCGCTGCAGGATGATCGCGTCGTGCTTCAGATCGTGCCCAATCTTGGGAATGGTTGCGTCCGAGAGCACCGGCCGGAGCCGGTCGAGCCGCTCGCGGACGTCTACGGATGCAGAGGCATCGAGCAGATCCGTCAGCGTAGGGGCGGTTCGCGAACCGCCCCTCCCTGGCGCGCCGCCGCTGCTCAGCGGCACATAGGTCGCAGAGCGCGGCGCCGTCGAAAAGACGATCCCGACCGGCTCGGCCCGCAGCGAAGACGACCCGCTGGCCAGCACGCGCAGCGAAAAGCGGCCCGCCGCTCGCAGCGAGTCGACAAGCCGATCGATGTCGGCGTCGGATTGAACCGCGACGTACTTCTTTTCGATGGTGCCGGCGGTGGGGGCGTATTCCATGACCAGCGTCCGGAACCCCAGCTGGCTGAAGAGCGCGAAACACCGCTCGTTCGAGGCGCCGCGGAACCGGAAGCGGCTGACGTCGACCTCGATCGGGACGTCGGTCCGAATGCGCGCGAGCTCCCGGCTCTGCCGCGCCTGTTCCGCATAGGTGACAAGACCCTCGCGGTATTTTTTCTGCGTGATCTCCGGCGCGTGCCCCAGGAGGTTCTCGAGCCCGCCGTAGCGCGCGATCAGCTCGCGCGCGCCTTTCTCGCCGATTCCAGGGACGCCCTTGATGTTGTCGATCGTGTCGCCCGTCAGCGCGAGCACGTCGACGACCTGGTCGGGCCGGACGCCGAATTTCTCCTCGACGCCCTTGCGGTCGTACCACGTGCCCTCGTCGCGGGGATTGAAGACTTTGACGCCGTCGGAGACCAGCTGGAAGAAGTCCTTGTCGCCCGTCACGATCGCCGCGGGATGGCCCTGCTC
>JACQTH010000288.1 GCA_016210935.1 Acidobacteriota bacterium
GCCACGACCATGAGGTCGCTGGCCCTGCGACGGAAGGGCAACTCGCGGTCGCCCGGAATGATGTGAGACGGTCGAGCCTGCGGCTCGAGTTCGACGCGGCGGCCCTGCGCGTGACGGGGAGAGGAGAACCACCCGAGGACGTCCCCGAAGTGCAGCGCGTGATGGTGAGCGAGCGCGTGCTCGATGTCCGGCGGTATCCGAAGATCGTCTTTGAGTCGCGCACCATCACGGTCCTCGAGGGCGCAGCCGACCAGGAGGCTTCCCGGACGGCACCATCCGGCGGTCTGAGGCTGCGCGTGAGCGGCGATCTCACGTTGCACGGCATCACGCAGCCAGTGACTGTGCCAGTGACGCTGCGTCTGACGGCGGACTCTTTGACGGCTGACGGGCGTGCGCGCGTGAAGCAAACGGACTTTGGCATCCGGCCGGTAACGGCCGGGGCTGGCACCGTGAGGGTGAAAGACGAGGTCGACGTGCTGTTCTCAGTGACTGCGCGGTTGCGATGACGCGTCCGGCGAGAGAACCTCGACCGAGGGGCGCCGTGACGAAAGGGCGCGCCTTGGCGAGGTTCGGCGGTCTCCGCTCTCGAATCAGCCGAGTGCGTACACCGTGAGGCCGGTGATCACCAGCAGGATGCCGACCGGCGCGCTGAGCTGACGACCCCAGCGCACGTTCTTTTCGATCGCCATGACGGCTCCCAGCACCAGCATCCATGCCAGGTTGCCGACGCCCACGGCGAACATGACCAGCATGAGTGCCCAACAGCAGCCGACGCAAAATAGCCCGTGATGCGCACCCAGGCGGAACGCGTTGAGGCGCTCATGTTCCCCTTGCCAGTAGCCCAGGACAAAGCTCAGGGGAGACCGGCACTTATCGAGACAGCGGTACTTCAGTGAGGTGAACTGGTAGAGGCCTGCGACGATGAGTATCAGCCCTCCACCCACTGAGGTGTGTCCCTGCAACAGACTCGTGCCTGCGGTGACCTGCCGCAGCACAACGCCGGCCAAGTAGAACACGATACCGAGCAGCGCCCAGATCGTGAGATATCCGACGATGAGGAGCGCGACCAGAACCGACCGATCTGGCCGCTGGCCGGCGATCGTCTGAAACGTCGCGGCGAGGGGGATGCTGGTCGGCAGCATCATCGCGACCGTCATCACCGTCCAGGCCGCGACGAAGAGCAGGGCCGGCCCCGGCGCGAGGCTCGCGTGATGATGGTGGACGGGGGCATGAAGGGCGGCCCCGAATTGCCACAACGCGAGCCACGCCGCGAGCGAGACCAACCCTAACGATCCGACAAGCAGCGTGCGATGCCAGCTCTGGATCCGAGGGTCGGCGATCATGCGACGAAGCGGAATGACCCCGAGACGGCGTTATGTCCCTGAAGGTTGATATTGAATCCCGGGGCATCCACCGTGTAGCTGGCTGCCTTGCCGACATAGGCGGGCGACCCGGGAATCGTCGTGAAGATGGTGTCGTGCATGGCGGTTGGCTGTCCTGTCGCCCCCTGGAACGGCGTCAGGTTGGCGCCGATCGCCTGCCCCACCTTCAGTGTGCCCGTCACGCCCTGCACGTCAAATGTGATCGGCACTTGCTCGACCGCCACGACTTCGCCCACGAGCTTGGCCAGATCCGCGATGGGGCCGCCGGCCTTCCCCGTCCACACTTTGACGAGCGCGTCCTTCTGCTCCGCCGTCGCCCTGTCGTCGATGTACACGCGGACGCGCCAGTTGCCTTTCAGGATGTTGCCAGGAATGTGCGCGAGAATCACGAACGTATGGCCGGCGACATCGACGCCGTCGATCGCGCCTTTGTCGAAGTGCCACGCCAGCACGCCGTCGCACGTGCCGAAATCCGGGTCTTCACCCACCCAGCAGGGGCACAGGATCTTGCACGTACAGACTTCCAGCAGGCGGCCTTCGAGGTTGTACGCCATATTTCTCCATCCTCTCCTGCTCCTCCCGGAGCATTGCTCGTCCTGTTGATCTCTGCTGCGGCCGGCGATTCGCCGGCCCCAGCGACTCGACGCGAGACGGGATTATACGGCAGGGGCAGGTTTCGCCACGGTGAGGGCGTCAGTCGATAAAGGCCCGTGCAACCGTCTCAGAATCGCTCGGAAATGCTGGAGGCCCTGCCCGGATTTGGCCGGTTGGAATCTGGCTGTGACGGCGGTATTTTAGCTACAATAGCTATATTAGCTATTGTGAATGGAGCGTCTATGAAGAGCGTTGCCGCGACCGATGCGAAGAATCGACTAGGGGCCATCCTTGACGAGGCCCAGCGTGAGCCAATCGTTATTCGCCGCCAGGACCGAGAGATCGCTGTTGTTCTATCGATAGCGGACTATGAGAGGCTTCGGTCCGGAAACATCCAAGCGTTCCTGGACCTCAGGAAACAGGTGGCGGCTGAAGCCGCTGCGAATGGTCTCTCCGACGAACGCCTAAGCGAGCTGCTGACCAGCGATGACGCGTGAGCGCGTCGTCATCGACACAAACGTCCTGATCAGCGGTCTGCTTTCAACGACATCGACGCCCGCCCAGGCGCTTGACAAGGCCGTCACGCATGCGCAGCTCGTAGCGACCGCAGAAACGCTGCGCGAACTGATCGAGAAACTCCTCTCACCGAAGTTCGATCGCTACGTGCGTCGGGAACGGCGTGATGCGGTGCTGCTCCGCCTCGCTCCGCTCGTCGAGATCGTCGACGTGCTGCAGCCAATTCGCGCATCGCGTGATCCGAAGGACGACAAGTTCCTTGAGGCCGCCGTAAACGGCCGCGCCGATGTGATCGTGACCGGTGACAATGATCTTCTGGATCTGACTCCATTCCGCGGCGTCGCGATCGTCACACCGGCCGCCTACCTGGCTCGCGAAACGTGACGAACTTGTTCAGCGCGGATGACAAATCCTGCGAGGCGGTCTGGTTGGGCAAAGTATCAGGTTTGGAGTGGACTGCTGCCCGCAACGACGATCATCGGTCGCGGAGGATTCCCAGTTCGCGATGCGCGGCCAAATCGTTCTCGGCGTCAGCTTCCGTGCACCGCAGCGGAACTTGATGCTCTTTGAGAAGCGCGTGAACCTGGA
>JACQTH010000276.1 GCA_016210935.1 Acidobacteriota bacterium
CACGAGGAGGTATCCGACTAGTCTGTGGTTCATGGTGATCCTCATTCGACAAATGTCAGGCCCAACAGCGGTTCCAGCCGCGCGAGCGCCTGCCGGTGCCTGGCGGTCTGCTCCTCATAGCTCACCTCGTACTCGAGGACTTTCATGAAGTTGGTCAGCACGCTCAGGAAATCCACGCGGCCGACGCGATACGCGGCCAAAGACGATTCGAGCGTGAGGCGCGCCTGCGGCAGCACGCTGTCCTCGTACAACGCTCTGAGGCGCTGGGCCGTGGTCGCGGCGAGGTGCTCCTCGGTGACCTGAGCGAGCGCCATCGACAGCGTGCTCTCGCGCAGGCGTCTGCTGCTCTCGACGGCGGCTGTCGCCTCGGCAATCAGCGGACGTTGCTTCCGCTGCCAGAACACCGGGATCTTCACCATGAAATCCACGCCGTACATCCACGGCATCCCGGTGGCGGGGCGCTGACTGATGAAGTTGACGGCGAAGTCGGGCAGCGCTTCCTTGCGGGCCAGCGCCAGGGCCTGCTGGCTGCGATCGATGCCGCGTTCGTCGCGTTTGAGGGCGGGATACTGCTCGGCCACTCGCGCCTGCAGCGCCTCGAGCGATTCGTTCAGCGCGCGGACGGCAAAGGTGAGCGTGGCCGGAAGCGGCGTTTGGACCGCCCGGTACAGCAGCGCGTTGACGCGCGCCCGGATTATGCCGCGCTCGCGCTCGAGCATGGTCTGCCGCTCGATGAGCGCGGAGATCTCGAGCTGCGCCTGCAGCACGTCCTGTTGCAGGCCTTTGCCCACGCTGAACTGCGCTTCAGCGATTCGGCGGAACTGCTCGAGCAGATCCTTGTTGCGCTCGACGATCGCCAGACTGCGATCGACGAAGACGTATTCGAAGTACGTCGTCTTGAGCTCGGCCGCGACCTGGCGCCGGCGATCCTCATAGTTCCAGCGCTCCCGGTCCGCTTCGGTCGCCGCGATGCCGGTGCGCAACGCAAGCTTCCCCGGGAACGGGATTTCCTGGGTGGCGCCGAATTGTTGAAAGCCACCGTCGGTGCGAGCCGAGGGAAAGAAGGGTCGATAGAGACCACCCATGTAGCCGACGCTGAAGGTGGGATCGGGCGGCGCGCCCGCCGGCGCGATGCGGGCGACCTGCATGTCGATCTCACGCCGGCCCGCCTGCAGCTCGGGGTTGCTTCGCTCGAGCTCCGCGACAAGCGACGAGAGCGTCTGCGGCGCCTGGGCGGACCCCGACGCGACGAAGACAACGAGAATGCCAATGAGAGTCAGATGAACGAGACGCATAGATCCCTGCGCGGAGCCAGATTCCGATATCACGGTGTTCGCATTCGTAGTGCCCGCCTTCAGGCGGGCCTCGGTCGGAGCCCGGTTAAAGCCCGGCTAAAGCCGGTCACTACGACAGAGAAAAGCAGTCAGGAAAACTACGACTGAGAAAAGAGCCAGGAAAACGCCGGGAGGAGACTCAGATCAGCAGGGTCGACAGGAGGGCCAGACGGTCCAGCGACTCCCGGCCTTGGGAACCAAGGAGACCTGCGCCGCGGACGCGCTCGGGCTCGATCGCCAGATACGCACCTCGCGGGCACTCGACGAGGTGGGGCGGTCCGGGCACGTGGCGCGCCGACACGACGGGCGCGGGAGTCGCTGGATTACGATCGTCCTCGCAGCAGCACGTCAGCATCACGGGGACGTGGCACTGCGGCACGGACAGAACACAAGCGCGGTGTGGCCCCGGTGCGGCCGCCGCGCCTGGGAACGGACGCACCACGACGGCCAGGGCCAGCAGCCACACCGAACAGCGTCGAAATCGGAGGCGCAGACGCATGTCGGTCACCAGGAGAGCAGCTTTCGTGCCACAGGGACGCGCGTCACAAGCATGAAATCTCGCCGTGTTTTGAACCGCCGCGCGCGCTCTTGACGGATCCCCGGCGAAAGCTTTCGCGGCGAGTGCCGGAAATCCCGCAGTACCCCCAACACATCCAAAGATCGCACCACAGAGATCACAAAGCGCACAGAGAAGAAAAAGAAGGAGCGAGAAGCGAGAAGCTAGCAGCTGGGGCCCAACCTAGCTCCTAACTCCTAGCTCCTAACTCCTTAAACCTTCACCGTCGTCTCTGTGTCCTCTGTGGTGAATTCTGTGGAGCTTCAGGCCGGAACGCCGCCCTCGCCC
>JACQTH010000277.1 GCA_016210935.1 Acidobacteriota bacterium
AAGGCGCGCTAGCCGTGCTTGCACGGCCAGAATGTGTACGAATAGGTCACATTCTGGTTCAGCAAGCACGGCTAGCCCCAATGCCTTTCGGAAATTCGCTTATCATGGTGTTAGACCACTTTGAGCTGCCACGGACCTTCGACGGAGTTGGTCTTCATGAGCCGAGGCCAGCGCCGAACGGGCTGGCGGACCGCACGAGGATTGGTACGCGAGCGCCGCTTGCCGGTGAGATAGCGACGCATGAGGGCCTGGCCGCGTGCCACGACTTGCCGTTTCTGTTTCTCCGTGAGCAGGTCCCCGATCGGCCCCAAACAGAACCATATCGACCGCACAATGGCGAGCAGGACGCCGAACTTGAGCCGCAACACGGGTGCCCGCCCGGTAGCGGCCCGCGCGCGGTCCCGGGCCAGCAGCGCGGTGGCCAGGATGATCGCGGCGATTTCTTGCGCGCCGGTCTCGACGGTGTGGCTCTGCAACAGGTCGGTCCGGCGCAGGATCCGTTTGGCCTCGCGGAAGTACAGTTCGTGCTCCCAGCGAGTCGCATAGAGTTGAGCCAGTTCCGGCGCCGGCGCGGTCCGCGGGTCCAGCAGACTCGTCCCCAGCCGGAGGACATGCGAACGAAAGCCCGGCCGGCCGACCTGCACGCGAATCTCGCGAATCTCCACGTGGTCGACGATGCGCCAGCGCCGCCGCTTGTCCCGGAGGTTCAGCCGGACCAGCCGGCTCCCATCGGGCAGCTTCTTGATCACCCGCGCCTTGAGGTGGCGCGGCATGCGCACGAGGAACTGACTGTCGACGCGCCGGCAGGCGGCCCAGATATCGACGATCACCGCCGGCACGCCATACAACCGATCGGCCAGCAGCAAGGCGCCCTTGGACAACTGGGCCACCACGCGGCGCGCCAGGTCCAGTTCGGCCTCGCCGTCGCGAGCGATGGCCGCCGCCAGCGGATTGTGGACCCCTACTTCCAGCAGGACCGCGACCCCGAGTTTGGCGAAGGCGGCGCGGCCGCGGCGCGATGCCGCTTTCCGCGTTGTCGCCGTGACCTGGGGCGTGTTTGTCAGGCTGTATTGCACCCCGTCGAGCGCCAGCACCCGCCAGCCCCGCCAGAACGCCTCCGGGTGGCGGCGGCGCGTCGCGATCGGGCGCAAGGCCCGCCGCATCAAGTCGGCAAACACCTGCCAGGGGAGGCGTTGGCGCCGATCCGCCCAGGAACTGTTGGCGAGCGGTTCCTCGAACAGCTCGAAGAAGTGCTCGGCCAAGGTCCCGGCGCCTTGCATCACATGAAACGTGAGCGTTTGAAGAATCTGATCGAGCGGGACCCGCGGCTTCCGCCCGCGACGGCGGGGCAGCACCGGCACCCAGTTGGGCACCAGTTCCGCCCACGCGCCGAGGAATCCCTCCCCGCCGGGCGAGACTGCCGGGGGGGTGGGTCGGTACCGATGTGGCGTCCGCTTCCGCGGCTGGGAATGGGTAGTCATTCCCAGGATCCATTACCGAGTCGGAGCCGAAATGTCCAGCAAAAACGACCGGGCCCCGGTGACCTCTCCCGGCCGCACGCCCCGACACCAAGAGCCGGTCACTCATGATCGAGCACTCCACATCGACCCGTGATCACCGAATTTCCGAAAGGCATTGCGGCTAGCCCCCGCGTAGCGGGGCTATTGAATAAAGTTTCGTGATGTCTAGCGAAGCGGCGCTGGTCGGTTTGAGGCGGCGCTTCGCTAGACGCCGAGGAGATCTGTATGAACCGACGTGAGTTCTTGCAGGCGACCGTCGCCGCCGCGGTGGCCGCGCGCTCGTCCTCTCTTGGGGCCGCGCAAGGCGCCAACGATCGGATCCGCGTGGGCGTCATCGGCTGCGGCAACCGGGGGAATCAGGTGGCGACCGACTGGATGAAACACAAAGACAGCGTCTTCACCGCGGCGTGCGACGTCGCCGCCGATCGCCTCGAGAAGACGGCGGCGCGTCTCGGTGCCACGCAGAGCAACAAGGTCGACGAGTACGAGGACTATCGTCGCATCCTCGATCGCAAGGACGTGGACGCCGTGCTGATCGCGACGCCGGACCATTGGCACAGTCCGATGTTGATCGACGCGGTCGCCGCCGGAAAGGACGTGTACCTCGAGAAGCCGATCTCCAACGGGATCGAAGCGGCCATCAGGATGCTGGACGCGTGGCGGAACTCAGATCGGATCGTGCAGGTCGGTCTGCAGCAGCGAAGCTGGCACCACTTCCAGGAAGCTGCGAAGCTGTTTCAAGAGGGGTACATCGGCCGCAGCGTGAACCATTGTCAGATGTGTCCGCCCGGTGGCGGCTTCGTCGCGCCGGCGCAACAGCAGCTGCAGACGCCGCAACCGCCGCCGCCCGGATTCAACTGGGAGATGTTCCAGGGCCCCGCGAAGCGCAAGCCGTTCGTGCCCGCCCGGCGAAACTGGCGCGGGTGGTACGACTACGGCGGCGGCAACCTGGTCGACTGGGGCGTCCACCTGACCGACGTCATGAACTGGTACATGCGCACGGACACTCAGGCACCGCTCCTGACGAGCGCGTCGGCACAGTACGTGCGGATCCCGCGCGACCCCGAGCGCGTGCCCGACACCTACTCGGTCACGTGGCAGTACGAGAACTTCGTGGCCACGCTGTCGAACGCGGTCGTCCCCGGACAGGAAGACGATCCGCGGGCGTTGTACGGCAATTACTTCTTTGGCGATCGCGGGGTGCTGCTCGTCAACCGGATCGGCTACGAGGTGAAGCCGTACCGGCCCGCGCGTGGCGGGGGCGCAATCAGTCCCAGCACTCCGCCTCCACCGCCGCCGATCGAAGCGAAGAAGTTCAGGGATCCCTCAGGCATGTCGGAAGTGGCCGACTCCTCGTTTGGGTCGGCCACTCACCGGCACGTCCGCAACTTCCTGGATTCGGTCAGGTCGCGCCAGAAGCCTATCTGCGACCTCGAGATCGGGTTCAACTCCACGCTGCCGTGTCTGCTCGCGATCGTGTCGGTCAAGGAGGGTCGCACGGTCAGGTGGAACGGCCGAACTGCACAGACCACCTGACCGAGGATCTTCCGGCTGAAGCCGGAAGCCACGAGCCAAGCGGACCTTCAGAA
>JACQTH010000278.1 GCA_016210935.1 Acidobacteriota bacterium
GATTCAGTATGCCCTGGCGAACGGCCGCCGGACCGTGACGCTCGTCCACAAGGGCAACATCATGAAGTACACGGAAGGGGCGTTTCGCGACTGGGGCTATGAGCTCGCGAAGGCCGAGTTCCGGAACCGCGTCGTCACCGAGGCGGAGATCACGGCGGGGGCGAGCCGCGACGGAAAACTGCTCATCAACGATCGCATTGCGGACAGCGTTTTCCAGCAGGTGCTGACCCGCACGTCCGAGTACGACGTGTTTGCGACGCCGAACCTGAACGGCGATTACCTCTCGGACGCGTGCGCCGCGCAGGTCGGCGGCCTCGGCATGGCCCCCGGCGCGAATGTCGGCGACGAGATCGCATTCTTCGAGGCGACACACGGCACCGCGCCGAAGTACGCGGGCAAGGACATGATCAACCCCAGCTCGGTCATCCTGTCCGGGGTCATGATGCTGCGTCATCTGGGCTGGCGCGAGGCGGGCGACCTGATCGAGCAGGCGCTCGAGCGGACGATTCAACAAAAGAAGGTGACGTACGACCTCGCGCGGCAGATGGACGGCGCGACGGAGCTGAAGACGTCGCAGTTCGCGGATGCGATTATCGGGAATATGTAGTGGGCAGTGGGCCGTGGGCGGTGTGCAGAGGGTCGAGCTACCGCGCGGCTCATTTCAACAATGAAACTGCCCACTGCCCACTGGAGTTTTGCATGAACCGCAAAGTCACCATTGTCGGCTCCGGAAACGTCGGCGCCACGGCCGCCCGGAGCATCGCGGACAAGGAGCTCGCGGATGTCGTCCTGATCGACATCCTGGAAGGGATTCCGCAGGGGAAGGCGCTCGACATGTACGAGGCCTGCCCGATCGAAGGATCGGATTCGCGCGTGCTCGGGACCAACGATTACGCCGATACGGCCGGCTCCGACATCGCCGTCATTACCGCCGGCCTCGCGCGCAAGCCGGGCATGAGCCGCGACGATCTGCTGACGAAGAATTACGAGATCGTCAAGAGCGTGACGGAGCAGATCGTCAAGCATTCGCCCAACTGCATCATCGTGCCGGTGACGAACCCGCTCGACGCGATGGCCCAGGTCGTCTTTCGCGTCAGCGGCTTTCCGCGCGAGCGGGTGATCGGCATGGCCGGGGTGCTCGACTCCGCGCGGATGCGCGCCTTCATCGCCATGGAACTGAAAGTCTCGGTCGAGAACACGCACGCGTTCGTGCTGGGCGGACATGGCGACACGATGGTGCCGCTGCCCCGGTATTCGACGGTTGCGGGGATTCCAATTACGGAGCTGCTGGACCAGACGACGATCGACCGCATCGTTGACCGCACGGCCAATGGAGGCGCGGAGATCGTGCGCCTGCTCGGGACCGGCAGCGCCTACTACGCGCCCGGGTCCGCCGTCGTCGAAATGGTCGACGCGATTCTGAAAGACAAGAAGAAGATCCTGCCGTGCTCGGTGTTCCTGCGCGGGGAATATGGGATCAGCGATCTGTTCGTGGGGGTGCCGGTGAAACTCGGCGCCCGGGGCGCCGAACAGATCGTCGAGATCACGCTGACGGACCAGGAGCGCGCGGCGCTCCACAAGTCGGCCGCCGCCGTCCGCGAGCTGGTCGCGGTGATCAAGGTGTAGAAAGGGGCCGGCTCAAGGACCGCGCGGGTCGAGCAACTGCACGCGCAGGTACTCGCGCCGAAGGATCGCGATGTTCTCCATCGAGATCTCTTTCGGGCAGACGGCCTCGCACTCGCCCTCATTCGAGCAGTGGCCGAACCCTTCGGCGTCCATCTGCCGGACCATCGCCATGACGCGCCGCGCGCGTTCGGGCTGGCCTTGAGGCAATCGCGCGAGCTGCGCGACCTTCGCGCCGACGAACAGAACCGCAGACGCGTTCTTGCAGGCAGCGACACACGCGCCGCAGCCGATACACGCCCCGGCATCCATCGCCCGTTCAGCGGCCTCGCGCGGAACCGGAAGGGAGTTCGCCTCCGGGGCACTGCCGACATTGACCGAGATGTAGCCCCCCGCCGCGATGATCCGGTCGAAGGCGCTCCGATCGACGACGAGGTCCTTGACGACCGGGAACGCTCGCGCGCGCCATGGCTCGACGGTAACGGTCTCGCCGTCCTTGAAACGCCGCAGGTGAAGCTGACAGACCGTCGTGGCGTGGTCGGGGCCGTGGGCGACGCCGTTGACGACGAGACTGCAGGCGCCGCAGATTCCCTCGCGGCAGTCCGAGTCGAACGCGATCGGATCGTCGCTCTTCTCGATCAGTCCCTCGTTGACGACTTCCAACATCTCGAGCAACGACATGTCC
>JACQTH010000304.1 GCA_016210935.1 Acidobacteriota bacterium
CGCCATGCAGAGCCGCGTCAGGCCATGGGCGCGGGCGTACTCGAAGGCATGCTTCACGATTCGATGCACACCCTTGTACGTGTTGATCTCTTCCTGGACTGCGATCTCGTCCTCGGTGCCCGCCTTGAACCGTCCCCCGACCCCGACGTAAATCCCTTCTGTATTCTCCCGGAAAATGACGAAATCCACCGCGTCCGGGCCGCGATCCTTCAACGGGCACAACCGCGCGTCGAGCAGCTTCACCGGCCGGTGGTTGACATAGAGATCGAGCTCGAACCGGATCCCGAGCAGGATGTCGCGAGCATGCCGCATGTCCGGTATGCGCGGATCACCGAGCGCGCCGATGAAGATCGCGTCGAATTCGTCGCGCAGCATCGTGTAACCGTTCGGCGGCAGGCTGACTCCGCTCGCCAGGTAGTGATCCGCGCCATATGGCAGCATCTCGAGATCGAATTGCCGGCCAAAGGCCTCGCCCACGGCCCGGAGCACCTTGACCGCTTCGGCCGTGACGTCCTTGCCGATTCCGTCGCCGGGAATGACTGCGATGCGCATTTCAGATCTCGGCTGCGTCGATCTGGGCGCGCTGGAGCTTGCCGCTGAAATCGACATACACCGATTTCCACTCCGAGAAGACGTCGAGCGCCGCCGTCCCCGCTTCGCGGTGACCGTTGCCCGTGGCCTTCGTCCCGCCAAACGGCAGATGGACCTCGGCGCCGATGGTCGGCGCGTTGACGTAGAAGACGCCCGTATACAGGTCGCGCATGGCGCGGAACGCTGTGTTGATGTCCTGTGTATAAATCGAGGCCGACAACCCGTAGATCACGTCGTTGCCAATCGAGATCGCGTCATCCAGCGATCGACACGGCAGCACCGAGACGACGGGCCCAAAGATCTCTTCGCGCGCGATCCTCATGGCGCGATCGACGTCCACGAAGACGGTCGGCTCGTGGAAAAACCCCTTCGTGTACGGCCCGCTCTCGAGCCGATGCCCGCCGGCGGCAAGCTTCGCCCCCTCATCGACGCCGATCTTGACATAGCGCATCACCGTCTCGAGCTGACCTTGGCTGATCGAGGGTCCCATCTGGGTCACGGGATCCAGTCCGTTCCCGACCTTCAGCGACCTGACGCGCGGAAGAAAGGCATCGAGGAACTCCCGATAGACCTTCTCGTGCACCACGACCCGGCTCGCCGCGGTGCACCGCTGCCCCGTCGTCCCGAAGCCGCCCCACAGGCACCCTTCCACCGCGAGGTCCAGCTTCGCGTCATCCATAATCATGATGACGTTCTTGCCGCCCATCTCGAGATGGACTTTTTTGAACGCCGGCGCCGCGCGCTCCGAGACCACTCGCCCGACGTCGGTCGACCCCGTGAAAGACACCACCTTCACCTCTGGATGACCGACCAGGGTGTCGCCGATTTCTTCGCCGCCGCCCGTGACGAGATTCACCACACCGTTCGGGGCCCCTGCTTCTTCGAGCACCTTGACGAAATTGAACGCCGACAACGGCGTGTAGGTCGCCGGCTTGAACACCACGGTGTTGCCGCACAGGAGCGCCGGGATAATCTTCCAGGACGGGATCGCCATCGGAAAGTTCCAGGGCGTGATGATGGCGCAGACCCCCAGCGGCTGGCGCACCGACATCGCGAACTTGTCGCGCAGCTCTGACGGCGTGGTCTGACCGTACAGCCGCCGTCCTTCGCCCGCGATGAAGTAGGTCATGTCGATCGCTTCCTGAACGTCGCCGCGCGTTTCGTCCAGGATCTTCCCCATCTCGCGTGTCATGTCGCGCGCCAGCGCCTCCTTGCGGTCGACCAGGATCTGCGCCGCGCGAAACAGAATCTCCGCTCGCCGCGGCGCCGGCACGAGGCGCCATCTTTCGTACGCCCGCGCGGCGGCGTCGACCGCCGCGTTCACGTCCGCGCGACTCGATTTTTGGAACAGACCGATCAGCTCGCCGGTGTCGGCAGGATTCCGATTCTCGAACCGCTCACCGGACGAGGCGGACGTCCAGGCGCCGTCGATGTAGTTGGAAAACGTCGCAGCCGCCGTCTTCGTCGTCGTTCCCATACATCAAGAGTGCTTCAAAATCCCGCCGAGCCGCAACAATCCGCCACAGCATTTGTTGATCCGATCCGGGCGCCGGGCACCTTCTGGCGTACGGAATCCGACGGGTTTCGAGACAACGCTCCATGCTTCCCGTGCGACGGTTTTTTGAATCGCCGCGCAAAACCATCCTGAACGCAGCGACTTAGCCGCAACGGCCGTGATGCCCGGTTTGGATGGCAGGCACCCCGTCTGCGCCGGGGCGTGCGGAAAAACGGGCGAGAAATCGCGCAATTCCAAATGCCCCCTGAGGCCTGAATCTAGAATGGACAAGAGGCCGAGGAGATCAGGATGGAGACACGGACGCTGGACCCGGCGAACGTCGCTCCCGCGAAGCCCCTGAAGAAGGTGGTGATCGTCAAC
>JACQTH010000279.1 GCA_016210935.1 Acidobacteriota bacterium
CATGGCCAAGACTGAACCGGCAGCCGAGGGCGCCCCGAAGGAACCCGGAAAACGCCCCGCCAAGAAAACGTTCAAGAAGCGCGGCGAGAAGCGCATCGTCCACCACGGGATCGTGCACATCCACGCGTCGTTCAACAACACGACGGTGACGATCACCGATCCGGAGGGCAACGTCCTGTCGTGGTCGAGCGCGGGCGGGATCGGCTTCAAGGGGTCCCGCAAAGGGACGCCGTTCGCCGCGACACAGGCGGCCGTCAGCGCGGGCAACGCGGCCAAGGGCGTCGGGATGCGGTCGGTCGAAGTGGTGGTGAAGGGACCGGGCGCGGGACGCGAGTCGGCGATTCGCGCGCTGCAGACCGTCGGGCTTGAGGTCAAGTCGATTCGCGACGTGACGCCGATCCCGCACAACGGGTGCAGACCGCCGAAGAGGAGAAGGGTCTAAGAGAAGGGGATCGGCGGTCGGGGGTCAGGAGTCGGCGAGGTTGATCACACCGGTGAGGTTGATCACACCGTCCCCTGGCCCCCGTCCCCCGACCCCCATGACGAGGATCAATTAATGGCTAGATACGTGGGCGCGGTGTGCCGGCTGTGTCGCCGGGAGGGCATGAAGCTCTTTCTGAAGGGAGAGCGGTGCTACACGGAGAAGTGCGCGATCGAGAAGCGCAACTTCCCGCCCGGACAGCACGGCAAGACTCGAAGGGCGAAGCTGGCGGGCTACGGGGTCCAGCTGCGGGAGAAGCAGAAGGTCAAGCGCATGTACGGCGTGCTGGAGGATCAATTCCGCCGGTACTTCGAGGCGGCGGATCGTCAGAAGGGCATCACGGGCGAGATCCTGCTCCAGTTGCTCGAGCGTCGGCTCGACAACGTGATCTATCGCACGGGATTTGCGACGTCGCGCGCGCAGGGCCGCCAGCTCGTCCGGCACGGTCATTTCACCGTGAACGGGCGCCGTGTCGACATCCCCTCGTACCAGGTGCGTCCCGGAGATGTCGTCGCGGTCCACACCGCGAGCCAGAAGAATCCCTCTGTCGAACACGCGATGGAAGAGGTGAAGGGGCGGGGCATTCCGGAGTGGCTGCAGTTGGACGAAGCGGCGCGAAGCGTCCGTGTCGCGTCGGTTCCAACACGCGAGCAGATCAATCTGCCGGTGCAGGAGCAGCTGATCGTCGAGTTGTATTCGAAATAGTGGGCAGTGCGCAGTGGGCAGTGTGCAGTGGACGGTGAAGGTTGGCTCACTGCCAACTGTAAGTGGCCTGACGCCGAGGCCTGAGAGCGGCGAAGGAAGGAAAGGGTCATGTTGTGGAAGGGGTTTCAGCGGCCGAAGCGTCTCGAGTTCGAGCGGGAGACGCTGACCGATCGATTCGGAAGGTTTCACGCGCAGCCGTTCGAGCGGGGATTCGGAACCACGATTGGCAACGCGATGCGGCGCGTGCTGCTGTCGTCCATTGAAGGCGCCGCGATTACGGCGGTGAAGATCGACGGGGTCCTCCACGAGTTCTCGCCCATTCCGGGTGTCGTCGAGGACGCCACGGACATCATCCTCAACCTCAAGCAGATCCCGCTCAAGATGCACGTCGATCACACCAAGACGCTGTATCTGCGGGTGAACAAGGCGGGGGAAGTCAGGGCGCGGGACCTCGAGACCGACGCCGACATCGACATCCTCGAGCCGGACGCCCACATCGCCACCGTCAGCGAGGGCGGCAAGCTCCAGATGGAGCTGCGAATCAAGCGCGGGCGCGGGTATGTGGCGGCGGACCGGAATTTCGACGAGGACCTCGGTATCGGCTGGATTCCGATCGATTCCGTGCACTCGCCGATCAAGAAGGTCAATTACCTGGTCGAGGCCGCGCGGCTCGGGCAGACGACCGACTACGAGAAGGTCACGCTGGACGTCTGGACCAACGGCTCGATCAACCCGCGCGATGCGGTCTCGCTCGCCGCCAAGCTGGTGCGCGACCATCTGACCATCTTCGTCAACCTCGAGGAAGCGGCCGACCAGGCGCAGGAGCTTCCGGCGGAGCAGCCGCGGATGGCCGTGGCGAACGAGAACCTCGACAAGAGCGTGGAGGAGCTCGAGCTCTCTGTTCGTTCGTACAACTGCCTGAAGAACGCCAACATCCGGACCATCCGCGAGCTCGTGCAGAAGACCGAGGCCGAGATGCTGAAGACGAAGAACTTCGGCCGGAAGTCGCTGAACGAGATCAAGGAGATCCTCCACAGCATGGGGCTGAGTTTAGGGATGCGGCTCGAAGGACCAGCCGCGTGAGCGAGACGAGTGGCCAGTGGCCAGTAGCCAGTGGCCAGAAACGAGAAAACAAGTGGCCAGTGGCCAGCAGCCAGTGGCCAGAAACGAGAAAACAAGTGGCCAGTGGTCAGTAGCCAGTGGCCAGAGAGAAGAAGACGATCCGGCTTCCTGGCCACTGATCACTGGATACTGGCCACTCAATTCTTATGCGCCACAAGGTCGCACACCGCAAGCTCGGGCGCGTCACCGAGCACCGCATCGCGATGCTCCGCAATCAGGCTGAAGCGCTTCTCCGTCATGAACGGATCCAGACGACGGTGCCGCGCGCGAAGGAGCTCCGACCGTTCGTCGAGCACATCATCACGCTGGCCAAGCGGGGCGTCGCCGGCGACGGGGACAGCGCGCGCGCGCTGCATTTCCGGCGCCTCGTCCTGCGCGACATCGCCGACCGCGATCTCGTCCGCAAGTTGTTCGACGAGCTCGCGACGCGGTACGCGACGCGCCCGGGCGGGTACACCCGCCTGTTGCGCATCGGCTTCCGCCGCGGCGACAGCGCCGAGGTGGCGCAGGTGGAGCTGGTGGGAAGCGAATACAACCCGGCGGCGAAGACGGAAACCCCCGGGACCGAGGAAAAGCCGAAAGCGAAAGGCGTCGGCGGTCGCCTGCGTGCGGCGGCCGAGCGTGTGCGCCGTCGCAAGGGCGGGGAAGAAGGCGAAGGCGCCGATCAGGCCAAAGCCCGAACGAAGCCGCCCCGAGTGGCCCAGAAACGGACAGCCCCCACGAAGAGGGGCGGATGATCAGTGTGCCCAAGGTGACTGGAGTGCCTGGGGTGCCTAGGGTGCGTAAAAGCGCTTGGGTGAGTAGCCCCCAAGATGCCGCAACTACCGGTCAGACGTCAGGCCCCTTGGTACTCCAGGCACTTTAGGCACTCTAGGCACTTTAGGCACCCTACACTTCCTCCACTTCCACCCCCGCCTTCTCCGCCTTGGCCGCCGCAATAATCTTCCCCTGCAG
>JACQTH010000280.1 GCA_016210935.1 Acidobacteriota bacterium
AGGCTCGATGGCGCAGTGTTGCTGGCCGCGATGAGCGAGCTCGAGCTGAGAGGACTCGTGCGGCGGACGGCGGCGGGGCAATTCGTGAGGTCCGGCGCGCCAGCGCGGCGAACGTGCTAACGTAGAAAAACGCGTCTCCGTGGTAAAAAAAGTATAGAAGGCAAAAACCTCAATGGCGAAATCACTGGTGGTGGTCGAGTCGCCGACCAAGGCGAAGACGATCAACAAGTACCTGGGGCGCGACTTCAAGGTCGTCGCGTCGATGGGACACGTACGCGATCTGCCGAAGAGCAAACTCGGCGTGGAGGTCGACCGCGGATTCGAGGCGGTGTACGAAACCATCCCGAGCCGGAAAAAGGTGCTCAGGGAAATGCGGGACGCGGCGAAGAACGTGAAGGACGTCTACGTCGCCACAGACCCCGATCGTGAAGGCGAAGCCATCGGCCAGGACATCGCCGAGGAGCTGGCGGGCGGAAAGCGCCGGATTCATCGGCTGATGTTCAACGAGATCACCAAGAAAGCGATCCTCGACGCGATCAAGAAGCCCGGCGCGATCGACCAGCGGATGGTGGCCGCGCAGCGCGCCCGCCGCGTGCTCGATCGGCTCGTCGGCTACAAGATCAGCCCGCTGCTCTGGGACAAGGTGCGGCGCGGGCTCAGCGCGGGCCGCGTCCAGTCCGTCGCGCTGAAGCTGGTCTGCGATCGCGAGGTGGAGATCGAGCGGTTCGTCCCCGAGGAATACTGGCATCTGTTCGCGCGCCTGGCCGGCCCGCAGCCGCCCGAGTTCGAGGCGCGGCTCCTCAAGCGCGAGGGCGAGACCATCAAGGTCGCGAACGAGGCGGAGGCGCAGGCGATCGTCGGCGACCTGAGCGACGCCTCATTCGTGGTCAGTTCCGTCACGACGCGTGAACGGCGGAAGCACGCGGCTCCGCCCTTCATCACGAGCAAGCTCCAGCAGGCCGCCCGATTCCCTGTAAAAAAGACGATGATCCTGGCGCAGCAGCTCTATGAAGGGATCGAGCTGCCTGGCGAAGGTCTGGTCGGGCTCATTACCTACATGCGCACCGACTCTACTCGTGTCTCCGAACAGGCCCTCGAGGAGGTTCGCGCGTACATCGGCGGCACGTTTGGCACGGAGTACGTGCCGGAGAAGCCGAACTTCTATCGGTCCAAGGCGGACGCCCAGGACGCGCACGAAGCGATTCGACCGACCTCGATGCAGGTCGATCCGGACGCGGTCAGACCGCACCTGACGCCGGATCAATACAGCCTGTACAAATTGATCTGGAATCGCTTCGTCGCCTCGCAGATGCCGGAAGCGGTGTTCGACGACACCATCGTCGACATCACCGCGCAGCCGCGAGGGCCCTCCCGATCCGCGTCGGAGTACACCTTGCGCGTCAAGGGATCCGTGCCGAAGTTTGCCGGCTGGCAGGCGGTGTACGGCGGGCCGATGATCGAAGGCGAGACGCCGGCCGGCGCCGATGCGGAGGACGAGGCGTCGCCGGGCGCGCTGCCGCCGCTCTCGGAGGGGGCGGCCCTCGAGTTGAAGCAGCTTCGGCCGGAGCAGAAGTTCACGCAGCCGCCACCCCGCTACACCGAGGCGACGCTGGTGAAGGAGCTCGAGGAAAACGGCATCGGCCGGCCGAGCACCTACGCGCAGATCATCGCCGTGCTGCAGACGCGCGAGTACGTGCACAAGGTGGAGGGCCGGTTCAAGCCCACGCTGCTGGGGCGGATGCTCGTGCACGAGCTGCTGAGCCCGAGCTTCGATGACATCCTGGATGTCGACTACACCCGCCGGCTCGAGGATCAGCTCGACGAGATCGAGCAGGGCAAGGCCGACTACGAAGGGACGCTCGACAGCTTCTACGACAAGTTCAAGGTCGACCTGGCGCGCGCCGAGCGCGAGATGATCAACCTGAAGGAAGGCGTCAGGACCGAGGACGTGTGCGAGAAATGCGGCTCGATGATGCTGAAGAAGGTCGGCCGCTTCGGCCCGTTCCTCGCGTGCAGCGCGTATCCCGACTGCACGGGCACGAAGGAGCTCGAAGCCGCCGACGAGACCGAGGACCTGGACGAGATCTGCGAGACCTGCGGCCGTCCCATGATCGTCAAGCGCGGGCGGTTCGGACAGTTTCTCGCGTGCTCCGGCTATCCGGAGTGCAAGACCACGCGGAAGCTCATTACCACCAAACAGGGGCTGGCCGCCGCCAAGCCGGATCGCCTGCTCGACGAGCGCTGTCCCCGATGCGACGCGAACCTGATCGTGAAGCAGGGCCGCTTCGGGGAGTTCACGGCCTGCAGCCGGTACCCGGAGTGCAAGTACGTCAAGCTGAAGGGCACCGGCGTGCGGTGTCCGAAGGACGGCGGGGAAATCGTCGAGCGGCGATCCCGCCGGGGAAAGATCTTTTATGGATGCAGCAATTATCCGGACTGCGACCACACGCTGTGGCAGAAGCCGATCCCGGAGCCATGCCCTGAATGCGGCGCGCCGTTCCTCGTCGAGAAGATCACGAAGCGATACGGGCGCCAGCTCCGGTGCGCGAATGAAGACTGCACCTACGTCCGCACGGAGGAGCTGACGCCGGCATGAGACGGAATTGATGAATTGAGCTCACCAAGTCACCAGCTCACCAATTCACCAATTGTCATGATTACGATCGTTGGCGGCGGGCTCGCAGGCGCCGAGGCGGCCTGGCAGGCGGCCTCGCTCGGCGCGCCGGTCACGATTCACGAGATGCGGCCGGGGCGGTCGACCGCCGTCCACCGCACAGACAAGCTCGCAGAGCTTGTCTGCAGCAATTCCTTTCGCGGCGACAAGCTCGATAACGCCGTCGGACTCCTGAAGGAGGAGATGCGGCGGCTCTCGTCGCTGGTGATGCGCGCGGCCGATCGGGCGCGCGTGCCCGCGGGCGCCGCGCTGGCCGTCGATCGCGACGCGTTCGCCGCCGCGGTCACCGACGCGATCGCGACGCATCCCCTCATTACGCTGGTGCGATCGGAAATCGATCGTATGCCTCCCGCGTCGGCCGATGGCCCCGTCATCATCGCCACCGGCCCGCTCACCTCCGAGAGCCTGTCGCGGGAAATCGCCACGCTGGTGGGCGAGGAGCATCTCTATTTCTACGACGCGATCAGCCCCATCGTGCTGGCGGAATCGATCGATCGGACGAAGGTCTTTCGCGCGTCGCGCTGGGGGAGAAGCCTCGCGTCAGAAAGAAGCCACGAGTCAGAGGGTGACTACCTCAATTGTCCGATGAACGAAGAGGAGTATCGCAAATTCTACGAGGCGGTCGTGTCTGCAGAGTCCGCGACGGTCCACGATTTCGATCGGGAGAAGTTCTTCGAAGGGTGTCTCCCGATCGAAGTCATGGCCAGCCGCGGCGTCGATACC
>JACQTH010000030.1 GCA_016210935.1 Acidobacteriota bacterium
GGCGACCGGCCTGTACGTCATCGATTTCAACCGCGCCTACCATCCGTACTGCTACTTCAACGCCTCCTACGAGTGCCCCTATCCCCCGCCGCAGAACCGGCTGCCCGTGCCGGTGCGCGCGGGCGAACGGCTGCCGAAGTGATGTAGGAGAGTGCCTAGAGTGCCTGGAGTGCCTAAGGTGCCTTGGGTGCGAATGCGCATTTCGCACGTTAGTCACTTCAGGCACCCTAGGCACTTCAGGCACCCCAGAATTCCAACGATCCGTTTTTCAGAGATCCAATGTCTTGGACGGAAGGCGGCGTCCCGCGTCGGACCTCTCGAAATCCTTTGAAAAATGCTCGGGAAGCTGGCCCCTGGGTCTGGCACGGTGTCTGCGTTGGGAGAGACCGGTTCCGGCCCCACTTTGGACCGTGGGGCGTGCTCGGAGGAGGGCAGACCTCGTATTGGCCTTGGGGCCGGAACGGTAAGTCTTGATGCCAGCGAGGCTGGCGTTCCCGTCGGGAGGATGGGATAAGCCCTCGGGTGCTGCCCGAGGGTTTTGTTTTTGAGCCCGAAAAAGGACGATATCCTCTCCAGAAAGACACAAAGACACGAAGACAAAGGCCTCTTTTTTAGCGACCTGAAGGCGGAAGGCACGCTTTCAGCGCCAGGGCGGCGGATGTCGCCCGGCGCGCCGCGTGCGCGAGCTGCTCCGATTCGAGCTTCCAGTGCGTGTCGCACAGCGCGCGCTCGAGGCCGGCCGCGAAGAACACCACCATCCCCAGGGCTTCATCCAAGTCACGCCACGCCCGCTCGGCGGCCTTCGCTGGAGTGTCGTCCTGATTCGTCATGAAAAAACGGGTACCGGGTACCTGGTGCCGGACCGGTGTCAAACGCACTCGGTACCTGGTACGCGGTACCTTCGTTCAACGCGACGACGACGCTAACACAGATAAGTGAGGCTTGAAAGGAACTATAGGTGATAGGAAGGACGAGGGACGAGGGACCAAGGGCGAACGACGCGTCCCTTGTCCCTTTCTTCACGCACTCGCAATCTCCTCGTACAAGTACGCCGACGCGATGATGCCGTTGTGGAAGTTGCCCAGATCGAGCTTTTCGTTCGGCGCGTGGGCATTTTCGTCCGGCAACCCGACGCCGAACAGCACGGAAGGCAGGCTGAGCTCCTCCTGGAAAGTCGACACGACGGGAATCGATCCGCCTTCGCGGGTGAAGACCGGACGTTGTCCGAAGCCCTTCTGGATCGCGCGGCCGGCCGCCTGCACGAACGGGTTGTCGAACTCTGTCATCCAGGGTTTGCCGCCATGCATCCGGGTGACTTTCACCTCGACCGTCTTCGGCGCGGCCTTCTTCACGTGCTCCTCGAACAAGCGCGCGATCCTGTCCGGATCCTGATTCGGCACGAGCCGCATGCTGACCTTGGCCATCGCCACCGCCGGGATGACCGTCTTCGCGCCTTCACCCGTGAAGCCGCTCAACAAGCCGTTGACCTCGAAGGTCGGACGGCCCCACACGCGCTCGAGCGTTGAATAGCCGGTCTCGCCGAACAGGCGCGGCGCACCCAGATCCTTCTTGTACTTGGTTTCGTTGAACGGCAGCCTCTTGAATTCCGCGCGCTCCTGTTCCGAGAGCGGCTTGACATCGTCGTAGAAGCCGGGAATCTTGACCCGGCCGCCGCGATCCTTCATCTGCGCCAGCACCTGCGCGAGCACGAACGCCGGGTTCGCCACGGCGCCGCCGAACGATCCCGAGTGAAGATCCGTCTTCGTGCCACGCAGGTCGATCTGGAAGTACACGAGGCCGCGCAAGCCGTAACAGATCGAGGGAATCCCGCGCTCGAACATCGGCGAGTCCGAAATCACGACGACGTCAGCGGCGAGCTCGTTCTTGTGACGGCGAACGAAGTCGTCCAGATGCGCGCTCCCGACTTCCTCTTCGCCCTCGAGCATGATCTTGATGTTGACCGGCAGGCGGCCGTTCTGCTTCAGGTGCGCTTCGAGGGCCTTGAAGTGCATGAAGACCTGCCCCTTGTCGTCCGCAGCGCCGCGGGCGTAGATCTCGCCGTCCCGGATCGTGGCCTCGAACGGTGGCGACTCCCAGAGGTCGACGGGATCGACCGGCTGCACGTCGTAGTGCCCATAAAAGAGGATGGTCGGAGCTCCGGGCGCGCCCAGCCAGTCGCCGTAGACAACAGGATTGCCGGGCGTCTCGATCAGCCGCACGTTCTGCAGGCCGACGCGGCGCATCTCCTCGGCCGTCCATTCCGCACAGCGCCGGACGTCGCCGGAATGCTGGGGCAGCGCGCTGATGCTCGGGATGGCGAGGTACTCCTTCAGCTCGCCGACGTACCGATCACGGTTGGTGTTGATGAAATCGATGACGTTGTTCATTGTGGCCTCACACGAAAGTGGTCAGTTGCCAGTGGCCGGTAGCCAGTGCCCTGGAAGAAGCGCACGTCAGAGGGCGAGACGCACGTGCAAAAACATCGTCACTGGACACTGACTACTGGCCACTGGCCACTGGTTTTTCAATCGGCAGGTCTTCGCGGTCGCCCCACTCTTTCCACGATCCGGTGTAATTGCGCACGCGCGGATATCCAAGCAGGCGCAGCGCCAGGTATCCATGCGCGGCGCGGTAGCCTCCCTGGCAGTACGAGACAACCTCGCGGTCCGGCGTCACGTCCGCGCGTTCGTACATCTGGCGGAGCTCCGCGGCGGGTTTGAACGTGCCGGTCTCGTCGAGGTTCCGTGTCCACTCGATGTGCACCGCGCCGGGAATGGCGCCGCCTCGCCGCGCCCGCACGGTCGTGCCGTAGTACTCGCCGTCGCTGCGCGCATCCAGAATGACCGTGTCAGGGCGGCCCAGACGATCCTTCACGTCGCGCCAGGTGGCCAGCCGCTCGGCGGTCGGCCTGCCCTGCCAGCTCGTCGCCTGCGGCTCGCGCGCCTCAGTCGTGACGGGCAGCCCGCCAGCGACCCACGCCCGGACGCCGCCGTCCAGGACTCGCACGTCGGGGTGGCCGAAGTATTCGAGAAACCAGAACACGCGCGCCGCTCTAATCCCTGATGTGTCCTCGTACAAGACGACCCGCCGATCGTCTGACATGCCGCGCAGGGCAAGCAGGTGCTCGATGATCCACATGAAGCTGCGAAGCGGGGCCGGATCGGTGTCGATCAGGCTGACGCCCCAGAGATCGAGATGCACCGCGCCGGGGATGTGGCCATTCGCGAAGGCTTCGGCGGCGCGGACATCGAGGAGTAGGGGCGGTTCGCGAACCGCCTCTACATGCCGAGCCGCCCCTCGGGACTCTCGATCCCGGTCGAGCTCCGACGCCAGCTCGGCCGGCGTGACGAGCAATTGCGGGTTCGCATAGCCCTTGGGGTTCGCCGTCATGACAAGCGGCGATTGTACTCCCAGCGATCATCATCCCGCCTTCGGATTCGTCCCTCCGATTCGAGCTTCAACAGATGCGCGAGCGCGCTCTCACGAGCCGCCATTCGGAGCTCCGGCGCGAGCCCCGGGTAGACGGCATCGAGGATGGCGTCGAGCGTCTGATGACCGGACGCGACGACGCTGAGAATTTGCGCCTCGCGGAGCGCGCGGTGGGCGAGGTATTCCTGTATGAGGGTTCGCGGGTGATCGATAACGGGACCGTGCGCCGGAAACAGCCGCCGCGGCTCGAGCGCGAGCACCCGCTTCAGCGATTGAAGGTACGCACCGAGATTCCCACCGCGCGTGCCCGGAATCACAACCGTTGTCCCCATGATGACGAGGTCGGCAGAGAAGAGGACTCGCGCGTTCGGGTCCCAGAAGCAGACATGATCCGGCGCATGCCCCGGCGTATGAATCGTCTGGAGCGTCCCGCCGGCGACAAGGGCGCCATCCTCGAGTGGGGCCCAGTCGACGTGGTACTCCGCGTCGCGCTCCGGCCACGGGAGTTTTCGAAAGGTCGCGGACGGCCACTTCTGCCGCAGCGCCGGCGTGCCCGAGATGTGGTCTGGATGCGCATGCGTCACGAGCACTTCATCCAGCATGGCGGCGCGTGCGCGCAACGCGCCGGCGACGTCCTCGAGATGATCCGGGTGCCCTGTGCCCGCATCAATCAGGGACGCATGCGCCCGCGCTTCGTCCGACTCGCTCGCCGCGCGGGCCTCGTGGAACAGCAGATACGTATGATTGCCCTCGCCGGTCAGCGGACCTGGATTGTGCGCGGGGATGGAAACGACCTGCATCGAGATCAAAAGTAGTACTTCACTCTGGCGTACAGGAAATCGCGATCGCGAAAAAGTCCGACGACGTCATCACCCTCCCCCGCGAACAGGCCGGCCGAGCCTTCGAGCCACAGGTTGTCTCGAACACTGATGGCCCCGATCGCCCGCAGGAAGACAGTACCCTCGGAGACGTTGTACAGGCCGAGCCCGCGCACCAGCCTCGTTTCTCTCGCGAACGCCCGTTCGGCCGAGCCAATCATGGTCACGTCGGTAAGACCGCGCGATCGCTCGACGAGCGTCGAGGCACTGAACCGATAGTCGCCGGATCGGCGGTCGACCCCGACACCGGCCTGCAGCGAGCGTCCCTCCAAGGAGCGGGCGAGATCTCTCGATTGGAACGTGTCTTCGAAAAAGGTCACCAGCTCGCCGCGGATGCCCCACTCGCCCAGCACGCTTTCGAAGTCGCCGGCCAGCATCGACGTGCGAGGATGGGAGGCGGCGTCCGCACGATAGATCGGAAACGCTTCGAAGCCTCGAAATGCGGCGATCGCCCAGTCCACCCGGCCCGTCGTCGCCGACACGCGAATACCACCCTGAAGATTGCGCCACGAGACCTCCGGCTCCTCAACGCGTATCGGCAGCCCGCGTGGAACGAGATTGAACGGCGAGGCGTCATCGTCGAGCTGGTCGAAATGTCCGCGCTGGAATTTCGGCACCAGCACGCCTTCGAGCGTCCCGCCTTCCCGAACGTGCCAGCGGCCTCGAATGGCGAGCACGGGCAACCTCGCTTCACTCCGCCCCTCGAAGAAGAACTTCGACAAGTCGAGCGGGTTGACGACGTCTCCCGGCTGCAGCTCGTCGAGGCGACCCCATACGATCCGGGAAAAACCGATCCGGAGGTCGGCGCGGCTCGCCGTGAGATCGGCGTACAGCTCCTGGGCCCGGATGATCGCGTGCGTGGCTACCTGGTCAAGGTGACGGTCGGCGACAAGACCTTCCGCGTAGCCGGCGGCCCTAAGCGTGAGGATGCCGCGCCTGACCGAGGCGTCTCCAAACAGACGCGCGCGGAGTTCGGTCGCGCTGACCGAACCACCCGTCGTGGGGTTTGGCGTCGGCTGCGTCAGACTCGGGAAATGATCGAATGTGAAGGAGACGTGCCCGCTGACCGGGTTCTGGGCTGCCGCAGGAGACGAGAGCACCCCCACGAGTATCGCCGCCCCGATGATTCGGGAGTGGGTCACAGGCGGCCGGGAGTGGCCGTCCCGCACGTTTTTCCGTCCTTCGGCAAGCTCAGGACGCCCTGAGCGATAGTCGAAGGGCGGCGTGGCCTCGCGCGACGCGACACAAGGTGACCCACTCCCGACGATTCTCATCCGCCGCCGGTCGCGCGCGCCGCGAACACTCGCGGGAACAGCATGATGATGGCCGGCACGATCAGCACCTCGGCCAGGAACGCCACCGCCATCGTGATCGCGAGCAGCATTCCGAACCAGGCCGTCGGCTTGTACTCCGAGAGCATCAGCACACCGTACCCCAGACTGTTGATGAACGCGCCGGTCAGCGACGCGCGCCCTTCATGCACGGTGGCGGTCGCGATCGCCTGCTCGGCCGTGGCGCCCCGCGCGGTCTCGTGGCGAAACCGGCTGATGAAATGAATGGTGTCGTCGTCCACGACGCCGAGGGCCACGCTGGCGACCATGACCGTCGCGACATTCAGCGAGATGTCGAACCAGCCCATGAGCCCCAGCACCGCCAGGACGGGCACCGCGTTGGCGACGATGGCGAGAACACCGAAGCGGACCGAGCGAAACACGATGAAGATCACCCCAAAGACCGTCACGAATGCCGTCGCAAAGCTGCTGACCTGCGACATCACCAGATAGTGATCCAGCGTGCTGAAGAGCCGTCCCGATCCGGTGGCTTCGGTCTTGATCCCCGTCCCTTCGAACGCCTCCCGCGCCATTCGTTCCGCCTCGTTGATTTGCGCGAAGACGAGATCCGAGCTCATCGACGCGAGCTTCACCGCGATCTGCGCCCGTGAAAAATCGCTCGCGACCAGCCGTTCGAGCTCGTGCCGGCCGGCGTCCGACAGCGAGAACACCAGCAGTTCCTGCGCCACGGCGTGCTGACTGGCGGGAACCACCGCCTGGGCCGGAACTCCGTCGTGCAATTCCTGATTGATCCGCTTCACGTATTGAGCGACCGAAGTCGTCTTTTTCACGAAAGGCAATCGCCGCAAGCCATCTTCGAGCGCGTCCATTCGCCTCAGGACGTCAGGCGACTGTAGCGAGTCGGGTGGTCCCTCGAGCAGGATCTGAAAGCTGTAGATTCCTGAAAGCTGCCGATCGATCACATCGGCCGACCGCGACAGCGGGTGGCTCTTCGAAAAAAAGTTGATGTGGTTGGTGTCGACGTGCAGGCGGTTGATCCCGAGAATCGCCGCGAAGGCGCTGGCGAGCGACAAGCCGAGGATGAGCGCCGGACGCCTGGTCGCCAGTGCCGCGACTCTTCGCATCGGCTGAACCAGAAGCACGTGATGGGGTGGAAGGCCCTTCTCCGGCTTCATGCGCGCCATCACGGTCGGGACAAAGACCAGCGAGATCGCGAAATCGATCATGATCCCGACCGCGGATCCGATCCCGAACTCCCGGACCGCTTTGACCTCGCTCGTGGCGAGCGACAGCATGCCCAGCGCGGTCGTGGCGCTGGCGCCCAGGAGCGGCGTGGCGAGATGCCTCACGGTGTTCCTGAACGCGTCTTCTCGGCTCCGGCCCTCCTGCAGCTCCTGCTCGAACCGCTGCATGATGTGCACATCGTCGGCGACCGCAATCACCACGATGAGCGGCACGATCATGCTGGCGAGCACGTTGTAGGTGAACCCGATCAGCGAATAGGCCCCGAGCGTCCACAGCAGGCTCATCAGGATCGCGACGAAGGCGAGCAGCGTCTTTCGAACGGACCGAAAGCTGGCGTACAGCGCGATCAGCGTCAGCGCCAGGATCGGCGGCACGAACGTCCGCTGGTTGGAAAGCGTGACCCGGTTGTAGGCTTCGCTGATCTCGAGACTGCCGTTGAAGAACGCTTCGGCCCCGGCCGGCAGGCGGCTCTCGACGATCGCATGAATCCGATCGATGACGCTCGCCCGGATCTCGTCCACTCGATCTTCATCGAACGTGACGACAATCGCGGTGACGCTACCGTCCGTTGAAACAAGATCGCCCTGGATGAGGGGGTCGGACAGCGCCCGCGCGCGAATCCGCCCAGCCTCGTCTGCCGTGCGGACGCCGGGGCCGAGCAAAGGCTTGACCTCGATTCCATCGCCAACCGCCTGGACAACGTTGGCGTTCGCGAGACTCTGGACCCGCTGAACCGTCGGGACCCGTTCCAGCTCCGACGTGACCTCGTTGAGGAACGCGAGGCCCTCGGGTGAAAAA
>JACQTH010000294.1 GCA_016210935.1 Acidobacteriota bacterium
AGCATTCCGTAATGGCGGTTTCCGGCTTCAGGTCGTGGCTTCCGGCTTCAGCCGGAAGATCTTCGCCCAAAGGCGGAAGCCACGTACTCCATGGTTCGCCCGGCATTATAGGCGACGCCGATTCTCCTTGCCGTGGCGGAGCCACGCTGCGCGATAATGCTGGCGCTTCAGGAGGGGGATCCATGCTCAAGCGTCTGCATCGGCTTTTCGTCGCGGCTCTCGGCGTCTCGGCGCTAGTCGCAGGGGCGCTGGTGCAGGGCCAGGGTCCGCGCATCAGTCCGGATCTTTACAGTCAACTCCGGTGGCGTCACGTCGGGCCGGAAGGCAACCGCGTCAGCGCCGTGGCCGGCATCCCCGGGCAGCCGAACATCTACTTCGCCGGCTCCGCGTCCGGCGGCATCTTCAAGACCACGGACGGCGGCATCACGTGGACACCCATTTTCGACGGCCAGCCGGTTCATTCGATCGGCGACATCGCGGTCGCACCGTCGGATCCGTCGGTCGTCTGGGTCGGGACGGGCGAGTCCTGCATCCGCAGCCACATTTCGGTTGGAGAAGGGATCTACAGGTCCACCGATGGCGGAAGAACCTGGACCCGCATGGGTCTCGAGCGCACCGGCCGCATCGGCCGCGTGGTCATCCATCCGAAGAACCCCGACGTGGTCCTGGCCTGCGCGCTCGGCCACGCGTACGGGCCGCAGCCGGAGCGCGGCGTGTTTCGTACGACAGACGGCGGCAAGAACTGGGAGCGGGTGTTGTTTGCCGACGAGAACACCGGCTGTTCCGCGCTCGAAATGGACCCCGGCAATCCGCGCAAGCTCTTCGCGGGCATGTGGCAGCTCGACATCAAGACGTGGGGACGCGAGAGCGGCGGCCCGGGCAGCGGCTTGTTCGTCACCCACGATGGCGGGACGACATGGACGCGCCTGCGCGGTCGTGGTCTCCCGACGAAGGAAGTCGGGAAGGTCAAGGTCGCGTTCGCCGAGAGCAATCCGAACCGCGTGTATGCGCTGTTCGAGACGGGTGACGGCATCCCCTGGCACGGCAAGGAGACCGAAAGCGGGCAGGCGTGGCGTTCAGACGATGGTGGCGAAACGTGGCAGGTGGTCAGCCATGATCGCAATGCGATGGGACGCGCGCACTACTACTCGCATCTGTTCGTCGCGCCGGACCATCAGGACGAAGTCTACTTCTTGACCGCGGGCTACAGCGTGTCGCTGGACGGCGGCCGCACGCTCAGCCAGCAGGGCGGCAACGCGACACCCGGCGGCGACAATCACGACATGTGGATCGACCCGGGCGACGCCGATCGAATGGTCATCGGCAATGACGGCGGCGTGTCGATCTCGACGAATCGCGGCCGCTCATGGGCGCGGCTCCGGCTGCCCAACGCGCAGATGTATCACGTCACGGTCGACAACGCCGTTCCGTACAACGTCCTGGGCAACAAGCAGGACGGGCCGTCGTATCGCGGCCCCAGCAACAGCCGCCTCGGGGGCTTTGGCGGCGCCGGCGGCGCGATCCCGCGCGCGATGTGGCACACCGTGGGCGGCGGCGAAAGCGGCTGGGCGACGCCCGACCCGACCGATCCGAATCTGATTTGGTCGAGCGCCTCCGGTTCGGGCAGCGTCGGCGGCATCGTCGTCCGCTACGAGGAGAATCGTCGTCAGGGCCGCAACGTCGAAGTCTGGCCGGATCAGTCGAACGGCATCCCGGCGGACCTGAAGTATCGATTCAACTGGACGATGCCGCTCACGATCTCGCCGCACGATCGCAACACGATCTACGTCGGCAGCCAGCACGTGCATCGCACGACGAACGGTGGCCAGAGCTGGGAGGTGATCAGCCCCGATTTGTCCCTCAACGACAAGAGCCGGCAGCAGTTCTCGGGCGGGCTCACCGGCGACAACATCGGCGTCGAGTACGCGGGCGTCGTGATGGCGATTGCCGAGTCGCGACTCGAGAAGGGGTTGATCTGGGCGGGCACCAATGATGGTCAGCTGCAGTTGACGCGCGACGGCGGGAAGTCGTGGACGAATGTCACCAAAAACATCCCGAATCTCCCGCCCTGGGGGACGTTCGGCAATGTCGAGCCGTCACGCTACGATGCGGGCACGGCGTACGTCACCGTGGATCTGCATCAGGTGAACAACCGCGATCCGTTCGTGTACAAGACGAGCGACCACGGGAAAACGTGGAAGGCCATCACGAACGGAATCCCGCGAAGCATGCTGAGTTACGCGCACTGCATCCGCGAGGATCCGGTACGGCGCGGCCTGCTGTATCTCGGAACCGAGAATGCGATCTACGTCTCCCTAGACGAAGGTGAGAACTGGCAGTCGCTGCAGAACAACCTGCCCGCGGCGCCCGTGTACTGGATCACGGTCCAGGAGCACTTCAACGATCTGGTGATCGCCACCTACGGCCGCGGCTTCTGGATCCTGGACGACATCACGCCGCTTCGGGAACTGACACCGCAGGTCGTCTCGACCGACGCGCAGCTCTTCGCGCCGCGCGCGACGTACCGGTTCCGCGACATCACGGCGCCCGCATCGCTGTTCGGCGATCCGACGGTCGGGGAGAATCCACCCTATGGGGCGGCCATCAACTATTACTTGAAGGCAGCGCCGTCCGGGAACGTGACCATCACGATCTCGGATCAGAAAGGACAGCGGGTTCGCACGCTGACCGGATCGAAGGCGGCCGGTCTCAACCGCATCTATTGGGACCTGCGGTACGAACCGACCAAAGAAGTCCGGCTGCGCACGAGCCCGCTCTACGCGCCTGACGTTCAAGTCGGGCCGGAAGGCTGGCGTCCGGCGCCCGGCGCCGGGCGTTTGTCGATCCTGGCGCCGCCGGGAACCTACACCGTGCAACTCAGCGCGGGCGGGAAACCGTTCACGCAGAAAGTCGAAGTCAGAAAGGATCCGAACTCCGGCGGCACGTTGGCGGACATCGAACAGCAGACCAAGGTCCTGTTCGAGTTGCGCCGCGATATGGATCAAGCTGCCGATCTGATCAATCAGATCGAGTTGGTTCGGAGCCAGATTTACCACCTCGCGCGCGTGGTCACCGACCCGGAAATCAAGAAAGCGGGCGAGGAGCTGGACAAGAAGCTGATCGACGTCGAGTGGAATCTAATCGAGCTCCGGCTGACCGGTCGCGGTCAGGACGGCGTTCGATTCGGATCGAAGCTGATCAACAAGTTGAATTACCTGGCGAACGGCCTGATGAGCGCCGACTTCCGGCCGACGGATCAGCAGCTGGAGGTCCAGAAGGATCTCGAGCAGCGGCTCCGGAAGCATGCTGCGGACGCGGATGGCTTGCTGAGCCGTGAGCTGGGAGCCTTCAACGAGCTGCTGCGGAAGAAGAACGTGCCGAATATCGTCGGCCGGATTCCGACGAGTTCGTGAACGTCGAGCAGTGGGCAGGGTAGTGGGCAGTGGGCAGAACGGGCCCAGCAATGGATGCCTGATCGTGCGGCTTCTTACTGCACACCGCACACCGCCCACCGCCAACTACAAGCAAGGAGACCTTATGCCGCGAAAGCATCCATTCGGGGTCATCTTCGCGATCGCTCTCACGCTGCCGCTTGCGCTTGCCGCGCAGCCCTTCGACTTCGCTCAGGGCAGGCAGGGGCCGGCAGCGGGGCGTCCGCTCGCCATCGAGGATTACTACCGACTCCAGACCGTCGGCAACCCGCAGATTTCCCCGAACGGCCAGTGGGTCGCCTTCACCCTGTCGACACGCATCGAAGAGGACAACAGCACGCGCGCGGAGACCTATGTCGTCTCGACGACGGGCTCGTCCGAGCCGCGCCGTGTCGTGCATTACGGGAAAGACGTCAGCAATCC
>JACQTH010000281.1 GCA_016210935.1 Acidobacteriota bacterium
CCTGCGCCGCAATGGATTTCACCCAGGGGCGCGCGTCCTTGTACGTGAGAAGCGACATCGGGGCGATCTCGCCCGGCCGGTGGCAGCTCGTGCAGTGCGTGTAGAAGATTGGCGCGACATCCTTGCTGAAGGTCGGCGCGCTGGCGGTGGCAGCAGCCTGCGGTCCGGCGCCTTGCAGTGCCACGGCAAGTCCGACCGACCACAAGAGTGCCGAGACCCCAAACGTTTTCAGGCTCATAAAGATTTGTCGGTGTTCTAGTAACGAAGCTTCGCCGAGCTTCACTGGTTGGCTTGAGACGAAGCTTCGTTACTTGTATACGTAAATTCTACGCTAAAAGATTTGCCCGATGGAAAAATACCAGCGCCCGCGCCGCCCGCCGGTGGCCCGCTCCGACAGGGGCAGGCCAAAATCGACTCGAACGAGCGCAAACGGCGTCGACACGCGGACGCCAGCCCCGACGCCCACTTTCAGATTGAGCAGATCCAGATCGCGCGCCGAGGGAAAGACGTTCCCCGCATCGACAAAACCCACACCGCCGACCCATTTGTAGACGGGAAAGCGGAATTCCTGGTTCAGCACGATCATGGCGTTTCCCCCGACCGGCTCTCCAAGGAAGTCCAGCCCTCCGAGGGCGTCGTCTTCGTACCCGCGCACGGTATTCGCTCCGCCGGCCAGAAACTGCTCGCTCGGAATGAGGTCCTGACCGAACCCGCGTCCCACGCCCAGGCGGGCAGACGAAGCGAGGACGAGCTGATGCACCGGCCGGAAATAGGTCTGCTGCGCCAGATATTTGATGAATCGCAGGTCGGAGCCCAGCCTCGACGCCGCATATTCGACGCTCGACGAATGAAACGATCCCTGGCGCGTCTGAAACGGATCGTCCCTCGTATCGATGACAGCCGTTCCGGTCAGGCGCGCTGTCCTGACCGTGACGTCGATCCCGAGGGGATCGTCGGGATCCACACCGCGACTGAACGTGTGGTTCTGCTCGAGGCTGTATCCATACGTCACGTTGAGGCGCCCGAATGGATTCACACGCTGCTCGCCCGAGAGACTCGATCGGTCGATGACGATCGGGATGGCCGTGCCACGCTCTTCCCGCGATCGCGTCACGAAGAGACTCGTCGTGGCGGGAAGGCCGAACACCCGTGGCGTGCTGAGGAACCCGCGCGCGAGGTTGCGATCGCGATCGTAGCGATAGGTCGCCCCCGCGGACGCGGCACGCCCAAAGAGATTGCGGTCCAGGATTTCAGCGACCAGCCCGGTGGACAGGTCGCGAGCCTCGCTCGCGGATCGCGCCTCGTCGTTCAGTTGGACGCCGTACCGAAAGCGCCAGCGTGGACGCTCGACGAGCGTGACCCGGGCGACGATGGGCTGGACAAAGGCGCCTGGCGTCTCGATCGGCGCAGACGAAGCCACCGGCTCGATGTCGACACTCTGGAAGATCCCGGTGTCGTAAAGCCGTTTACGGCCGCGTTGCCATTCATCCATGTCAACCGGCCGATCGACTTCGAGATGAAGCGTCCGCTCGACGATCGCAGGACTGGTCTGGACCGCTCCGCCGACCTCCACACGCAGCAGTCGCTGCTCGGGTCCCTCGAGGACGTTGAATGTGATGTCAACGCGCGTGTGTGCGGGGTCGATCGTCTGTGAAGGTTCGACCACGCCCTCATTGAAGCCGCGTCCGCGATACCACTGCTCGATGCGTCGTCGCGCGTCCGCCAGCAGCCGCGGCGCGTACTCGTCACCTGTGGTCAGCCCTACGGCCTCGCGCAGCGGTTCGATCCGCGCGGGAGCAACACCGTTCCACCGGATGTCGCCAACCCGGTATTTCGGGCCTTCCTCGATCGTCACCCGGAGAATCGCGCGCCCTGCAGCAGGAAACTCAATCGACGCGCCGTGTATTCGTGCGGCGAGAAAGCCAGCGGATCGATAGAGATCCGTGAGCCACTGACGAAGCGACATCGGATCGAGCCACGCCTCGAGCTCGTAGTCGTGGGTGGTCACCAGCGTCTCGAGTTCCCGGGTTGAAAAGAACCGGTTGCCTTCGAATTGGATACGGCGTTCCGTGCGCCGTTCGCCGGGTTCGATCGAGACGACGAGTCGCTTGATCGCGGGAATCTCGTCCGAGAGGCTGATGGTGGCCTTCACCCTGGCCTGGAGATATCCCTCGCGGACCAGATCGACTCGCGCCAGGCGCATCGCCTCTTCTTCAAGGAAGCGATCGAATACCGCATGGCGCCAGGCCGATCGGATGGCCTCGAGCGCGCGGTCCGACAAACGGCCGCCGGTGACGATGATTTCCGTCCGGGGCCCGCGGGTGATGTCGTATTCGAGCGTCACGACCTCCGCGTCGGCGGGAAGCCGGCGCGCGGACGTGGTCGCTTCGAGGTAGCCGGCCTCCTCATACCAGCGCTCCAGGCGATCGCGATCCTCCCGCCACTTTCTGAAGTCGAACCGTCGTCCCGCGACCTGTTGGAGGCCTGCGATTAAATCCGATTCGGCGAAGCCGGGGTCGCCGGCGATCCGCACCGCCTGGATTCGCGGCTGCGCCGCCGACGCGCGACGAGCCATCGTGGTCTTCGGGCCGCCGACCGAGATCTGATGTCGCGCTTCGTACGTGCGATCGCGATCCTCGCGGGAGATGAATCGGAGATCCACGTTGGGTCGCGGCTGATAGCTGGCCAGCCAGGTGATCCCGCCCAGCTTGAGATTCTGAGAGAGCAGCAGGCGGACCTCGGGGCTGAGGTTCTTCGCGAGCGTCAGCCGGGCCGTCGGATCGGTCTCTCCCGCGACATCGCTCAGATCGCCGAGATCGGCCGTGACCCCACGTTCGAACCGGAGCGTGTCCAGGCCCACGGCCCGTCCGGCGACGCCGAGGACCTCGCCGGAGAGCAATCCGAGGAGCTGCTGGCCCGACGCCGACGCTTGCTGCGAGGCAAGATCCGAGTACGGCCGGCCGGTCAGCAGCAGCGACACGATGTCGGCCTTGCTGAGCGTCGGATCGTCTGCGCTGAGATCGGTCGTGAGCCGATCAGGTGTGCCGCTGATGCCGAGCGTGATCTCGTGGCCACCGACCGTCGTGCGGGCGGAGATGCTCAGGTCTGGCACGATGGCGACCGGGTTCGCGAAGTCGATCGATCCGCGATCGATGACATAGGTCGTGCCGCCGAGAAACAGCTGGCCGCCCTCGCGCAGCTCGGCGCGACCCACGACCCCGGGGCGCGCGACTGAGCCGAGGACGCGAAGGTCGGCGCCGAGGTCGAAACGACCGTAATTGTTGTCCACCTCGATATCGGCATCGGTCACGATGCGGACATCGAGGGCGAGGCGGTCGGCCATGCGCCCTGCGGCCGACAGCTGCGAGAGCTCAAGATGCGGCGCGCCCGGGCTGAGCGCCGTCGAGGATCCCAAAAGCTGCGTCACCACACTCAGCGGCCGCCGATACTCGCCGCGCAGCAGCGTGACGCGCCCGGAGATCCGCGGCGTCAGATCTTCGGCGCGGATCGTGAGGTCGACGTCGACTTCGCTCTCCAGACCGGCCGGAGCGTCCAGCCCGATATTCCGCCCTTCGATCGTGAGTGACGCGGCGCTGACCTGCGCCGGTCCCGGCCGGCCCGCCGGGCCGGCTGCCTTCCTCGATGTCAGAACGCGGTAATCGAACGTGCCCCTGGCCGAGACAGCGCCTCCATTCGCCCGGCCCTTGAGATCGCCGGTCGTGATGCCCGTCCTCGACACCTGCAGGGTGCCCTGCAGATCGGTCACCGCGATCGCCGGGTCGCGCAGCGTGAATCCCGCCCGCTGGATGGCGATGTGACCGTGGGGATCGGGCGCGTTGGACGCGCCGGTCAGGGCGAGATCCAGCGTCGCGTCGCCGAACGTGTTCACGTCGGGCACGATGGCGCCGAGCAGACGCAGATCTGTCTGGCCCGTGATGCGCGCGTCCAGCTGATTCGAAACGAGATCGACGCCACCGGCAAGGGCGAGTCGATTCTCGGGGCGCTCGACCATTCTCCATTCGAACGACTCCACGCGCAGGCGTCCCGCGCCCAGCGTGAAGCGGGGCGGCCGCAGCGGTTCGAAGGCGACGCCCTGAATCGACCAGCGGTCCGTCTCGATGTCGATGTCGCCTTTCACGTCCTGAAGGTCGAGCGTTTCGGCTTGGATGTGGGCGGTGATATTCGCTGCACCTGCAATCGACGAGCGTGCCGTGTCGGGCAGGACACCTTCCAGAAGTTTTGGGGTGATGTTCTCGACCCGCAGGTCGACGTTCAGGTCTGCGATCGCGGTGCCGGGCCGCTGGCTCGTAGTGCCCGGCTTCAGCCGGGCCTCGTCCGACCTCCCGCCTCCGCCGAAGGCTTCGGCGAGGCTCGCCGAAGCGCGCTCCGCGCGCGAAGGCGGCAGCCGGGCCGCTCCGTTTCTCAACCTCACAACCACGCCCGTGTCGGGCGACAGCACCTGCACTTCGCTTACCGTGATCGCGCCTTCCGAGTACTCGACCCTGACCGGCTCGGTCAGCCGTACTGACCGGTCGCCGATCGTCAGATCCGCGGGCAACACCTCGAGGCTCCCTCGGACCTCCGCGAGGCGTTCCAATGTGCCGGACGCGCCGCCACTCAGCGTGATGAATCCACCGATCTTCCGGGTTCGAATCCAGTCAACGGGAAGCGCTGAGAGATCGAGGCGCGCGGCCCAAGCTCGTGCGCTGTATTCGTACGGGCGCGAAACGACGACAACCGCATCCGCCGTTGCGCCGAACAGTGGCGCGCCCGCACGGATCCGAGCCTGATTGTTTTCCAGCTCCACATGACCCGATACGCGATCGAGATCGTTACCGGCCAACGACAATCGGCCGTCGACGTCAGCGATCAACGACGGGGTTTTGAGCGTGCCGCCGAATGCGCCCGTTGACGCGAGACTTCCGGACGGGTTCCACTCGGAGACACCGGCCGCATTCGCCACAGCCGGCAGATCGTTCAATGAGGCTTCGAAGCGGCCACGAAGGGCGCCCGTGCTGAAATCCGTTGTGCCGGTGGCGACGAGACTGTTGTCGCCCAAGCGCAGGTCCAACCGATCCACGGTCGCCGCCCGCGTGTCTCCCGAGAATGTTGCCGTCGCACGGAGTGGTCCGACCTTGCGGACGGACAGATTCTCGGAATGAATGCGGCCGCTGACCTGTGGTCGTTGAAGCCGCCCTGACAGGTCGAATGTGCCCCGAATGTCTCCCCCAACGTCTTCGAGCACGTCGGGAACGGCAAGGCCGCCGGTGCGGAGCGCCTCGACGGCGGCTGCCGGATCTGAAACGTGCGCGGTCGCCGTACCGGTGACCGTCGAGTCTGTGATGCGAGACGCCAATCGGCCGCGCAGATCCGATTCGATGTCGAGGTCGGATCCAATTCGGTGAGCCTGCTGCAGGCGCCACGCTCCCCGATCCAGTTGGAGCGTCAGGGATCCATCGATCGGAGCGCCGCGGCGATTCGGCGAGGGCGACGCACGATTGCGCATTGTTGCCCTGACCGCTGCAAGTTCCAGCCGATCCGCCACGAGCTCCACCTGACCGTCGAACGACGCTGCGACCTGTTCGGGAAACTGGGGAACAACCTGCCGGATGAGATCAGGATCGAGTCGGCGCCATCGCGCCGAGAGGATCCTGGGAGCGTCGATCCCGAAGGGCCATCGGCCCCTCGCCTCGAGGGTGCTGTCGCCAATCCGGACGCGAACCTGATCGAACGCCGCTTCGCTTGTCGTCACTCGTACGTTGGCCTCCATCGCGGTGGCGGCGATGGCCCGCCAGCGGATGCTGCGACCGTCAACGACGAGATCGGCGATCGGGCTCACGATCTCGCCCGTGAGCCGGCCCTTCACGTTAGCGTTTCCGTGCAGATCATCCGCCAGTGATGTGTGCGGCAACGCGAGTGCGGCCAGCCGTCCGAGATCGGCTCGGCCTGTCAGCCGCGTATCAATCGTCGGCGCCGCGAACAGCCGATCGATGCGCCCGTCCAGCGTGAGCCGGGCTTGCGGGATCGCGATCTCCAACGTGTGGAAGTCCAGTCCCCGGCCATCGAAGCCGATCGTCCCCGCGAACCGGCTGCTTCTAATCGCGCGCTGATCAATGTCTGAGCCAAAAATCAGCGCTGGTCCAGCCCCGACGGTGAGTGGGCCCTCGATGCTCTCGGTCTCACCTCGTGTCAGCGAGAACGAGATGCCTTGCGTGTCGAGCCGGACATCCCGGCCCTCGTCGACGTACGAAACATCGAGCCCGTTGACCACCAGGGTCCCGAAGCGGAAGACGGGAGCCGTGGCCACCGGCGTGGTGCGAGGAGCCGGAAGATTGAGTGTGCCGTCGCGGAAGCGCTGAATCGAGACACGTGATTCAATCAGGCGCAGCGACTCGACGTGGATGTCATCGCCACGCCGCCACACCATCCTCCACGGGATATCGATCCAGATGTCGCGCGCGCGGAAAAAGGGAAGCTCGGAATGCCTCGGAGCCGACGCGGCGACATTATTGAGACGGACGGAGAGCGAAGCCAGGTTGTACTCGACGCGCTGGACGGTGAGATCGACGCCGAACTGCGCCTTCAGGCGTTCGATGGCCCACGCCGTGACCATGGAGCGCACGAAGGCCGTGTGGGCGAGAAGAAACAGCGCGATCGGCGCCAGCACCGCGATCGCGAGCGACGCGAGCGCGACGCGACGCCTCCAGCGGCCGGTCATGTCGGTGATGGGATTCGGGGCATCGCCTCCTTCAGTATAGAACCGGCTCGCCCTATCGCCCGGCGAAGTATCCTTCGCGGGCCTGCACCGTCAGTCCGGACCGCTTCACTTGAACGGTCAGGGTATGCCAGCCGTCGGACGCGACATCGGTTGGATAGTAGGTAAGGACATATCGGGTTCGGATGTCCTCGAGGACCTCGAGAAACGCGCGCTTGAGCCAATCGCTGGACTCGGCGTGCCAGACGCGGCCTCCAGTGGATTCCACGAGTCGCGTGATGAAGCGTTCGCTCCTGGTGATCATCTCCCGGATGGTCCGCACCCTGTCGGGCTCAGGCCGCCGCAGGCCGACCACATACAGAAGCGAGTTCGAGTGCTGGACCGCCGTCCGGAGCTGGTCCTCGGTGAGCCAGCTGGCGTTGTCGAGGCCATCCGTGAAGACGAGCACCACGTTGCGCCGTGCCTCGGAGCGTCGAAGGGCGAGCGCCGCATAGATGCCGTCTCGGAGCGATGTGGCGCCCGCGGCGAGTGACTGCTGAAGCGCGGCCGCGATGATCGAGCGATCCGCTGTGAGATCGCTGGGGAGCGAGATCTCGTGGGACAGAGTGATGAGAGCTGCGGCATCCGCGGGCTGCAGGCCGTTCGAGAACGCTTCGGCAGCCTGGCGCAGCTCACGCAGTTTTTCGCCGCGCACGCTCCCGCTCACATCGAGGATGAGAATGGCGTCCAGCGGAAGCTGCTCCACGTCGGCGCTTTCAATTCGTTGCTTCACGCCGTTGTCGAACACCTCGAAATCGGATGCTTTCAAATTGCCGATAGGACGCCGGCCACGGGTCACGCCGACGTCGACGCGCACCAGCTCGATGCCAGAACGAAAGACCGGCTGCTGGCTCATGACGGGCGTCGTGAGACAGACTGCGACGAGCAGTGAATTCGCGGCTGCAAGCCGGCGCATCAGCGCATGACCTCCTCACGAAGCGACAAGAGCTCCAACATGACGACGTCACCGGAAGGTCCGAACGAATACAACCACCAGGAGTCACTGATTCCCCGAGGTGCCTTGCGAAGGGCAGAGAGAGCGTACCCCCGCGATTCCGCCCGCTTGCCCTGTCGATTCAATAAGGCGCTGAGCGCCAGCTCGGCGGATTGTCCGTACGCGTTGACTCGGAGCGCGGCTCGATATGACGATTCCGCTTCTTCGAAGCGCGACTCTCCTTCATGGATGGCACCGAGGAACAAGTGGGCCAGATACCGGCAATCCGGGTCTCGCGAGGCGAGAAGGGACACGAGGTGACTGACGGCTTCGCGGCGCCGGCCACCGAGGTACAGCAGGCGGCTGAGCCGGAGGCGGGCTTCGTCGAGTGCTGGGTTCCCGACAAGCGCCTTCCAAAGACCGCGCTCGCCTTCAACGAGGTGCGCGGCTACGTCGATCTTCGCGGCACCGGCGGAGACCTCATCGAGGCGCGCGATATCTTCGTGGAGCGTGCCGGCCAGCGTCAGCAATACCGGATCGTCGGGGAGCTGCTCGAGCCCTGCCTTCACGGTGACAAGCGCATCGTGCAGGTGGGATCCCGCGCGCAGTTGCTTCGTCATCAGCACCAGTACGCGCTGTTTGAATCTTTGATCCTCGGCCAACTCCAGCAGCTCGAGGAGACCCAGCGCCATGGTGCGATGCGCAGCCGATGTCGTCGGCACGGTGTCATCAAGCGCTTCCAGATGCAGCACCACCGCTGCACGAACGAGTGCAGGCGTCCAATCGCGCGCGGGTATATCGGGGTGATTGATGTTCCCCTTGATCTCGCGAAGTAGCGACAGCGTGGGCTGCAATTCCTTCGCCGTCCACCCCTTTATCGTGTCCCGAACCGACAAGTCCCGGTTCCGATACGCCTCCACGAGAAGGAAGTAGGGACGCAGGGCCTGCTCACGGCGTGCGAGCTCCAAGGCACCGAGCGGCCGCGACCGCGACTGCGCCGGGGCAGGCGTGGCCACCGAACCTATCAGGAACAGAACCGACAGGAACCGTGCCATCGTCGCCACTTCAGAACGCCACCTGGAATCCAATTCGAAGCGTGCGGGGCGGCTGGATCGCCGTCACCGCCCGGAAGCTCGGGCCGGAATAGACGTGCTCTTCGACTTCGTTAGCGTCGTTCAGCACGTTGAAGGCGTCAAGCGAGATCGTCAGCGTCCCGTTCGAGATAACGAACGCGCGCGCCACTCGAGCATCGACCGTCGTCAGATACTGGAACCGGTGGCGGCCGTTGGGGACGGCACGGACGGCTTCGGGTCCCTGCGCCAGATCGTCGA
>JACQTH010000305.1 GCA_016210935.1 Acidobacteriota bacterium
CCGCCCACCTGCGCGGGGGCCCGGGACGGGAACGTCAGAACAATTGCAACCGCCACCATTGCGCCTAGCGGTTGAGCTTTCATGTGTGACTCCTGCCGATCATTAGACGCCAGGCGCAGGACTAAAGGCCTGCGCTACGGCCTGCGGGATGGCAGACCGCGCAGCCGCGCAATCGAAACAGGTTCAACCCCAAATGCCTGAACGGCTATCTGGTGCTCCATGCGACCTGGGGATTCCTGAACTTCGTCGCGCCGCCGACGATCGTGGCGGCCACGCCGCCCATCAGGCGCCAGCCGTCGAACGGCGTATTGCGCGATCGGCTGCGAAAGCGCGCGGCGTCAATCGTGACTGGCAGGTGGGGAGCGATGATTGTAATGTCGGCAGGGCCGCCCGGCGTCAGCGATCCGCCTGGAACGCCCAGAATTCTGGCGGGATTCGTGCTCAGGAGCTCGACGAGGCGCTTCAGACTGATGAATCCGGTGCGGACGAGCCGGTCGAGACACAGCGAGACGGCGGTCTCGAGTCCGACGATCCCGAACGGCGCGCGGTCGAATTCCACTTTTTTCTCGTCGTAGTGATGCGGAGCATGGTCGGTGGCAATCGCGTCAATCGACCCGTCCCGCAGCCCCTGGAGCATCGCGTCCCGATCGGCGGCCTCGCGAAGGGGCGGGTTCATCTTGCAGTTGGTGTCGTAGCTGACCGGCGAGGCGAGCCGCTCGTCGTCGAGGATGAAATGGTGCGGCGCGACCTCGCACGTCACCGTGATCCCGCGCGCCTTTCCGTCCCGAACCGCGCGCAGCGATCCCCGCACGCTCATATGCGCGACGTGAAACGCGCCGCCGGTCAGACCGGCCAGCACGACGTCCCGCTCGACCATGATTTCCTCGGCCGCGGCCGGAATGCCGCGCAGGCCGAGCAGCGACGCCTGATAGCCTTCGTGCGCCACGCCGTCGCCGGCGAGCGACCGATCCTCGCAGTGGTCGATCACCGGCATCCCGAACATGGTGGCGTATTCCAGGGCGCGGCGCATCAACTGCGCCGTCGCGACGGGCCGCCCATCATCCGACAGCGCCACGCAGCCAGCGGCGCGTAACTCGCCGATTTCCGACAGCTGCTCGCCGCGTGATTCGATCGACACGGCGGCAATCGGGTAAACGCGCGCGAGATTCGCCTGAGCGGCCTTCTCGATGATGAACTTCGTCACGGTGGCGTTGTCGTTGATCGGGTTCGTGTTCGGCATGCAGGCGACGGCCGTAAAGCCGCCGCCGACGGCCGCGGCGGCCCCCGTGGCGATCGTTTCCTTGTGCTCGAATCCAGGCTCTCGCAGATGGACGTGCATGTCGACGAACCCGGGCGCCACGACACAGCCGGCCGGAACGTCGATCACCTCGAGATCGGATCGCCCGTTTACCGGGAGATCGCGGGCGACCTGCGCGATGCGGCCGTCCTCGATCAACACATCGAACGCCCCATCGAGAGCCTGCGCCGGGTCGATCACCCGGCCGCCCTTGAGCAGCCGTCTCATGCCTCGATGCCTCCCGCCAGCAGGTAGAGAACCGCCATGCGCACCGCGACGCCGTTGGTGACCTGCTCGAGGATGACCGAGTACGGACCGTCGGCGACCTCTGAAGCGATCTCGACGCCTCGATTCATCGGACCCGGATGCATGATGATGACGTCCGGCTGCGCGCGCGCGACCCGGTCCGGCGTGAGCCCGAAGACCGCGAAGTACTCGCGAAACGACGGAAAGAAGGCGCCTTCCATTCGCTCGAGCTGGATGCGCAACATCATGATGACGTCCGCACCCTCGACCGCCGCGTCGATGCTGGTGGTCTTGGTGACGCCGAGGCGCTCGATGCCGGGCGGCATCATGGTGGGCGGCCCGCAGACCCAGACGTCCGCGCCCAGTTTCGTCAGCAACTGAACGTTCGACCGGAGCACACGACTGTGCAGCAGGTCGCCGACGATCGCGACCTTCAGGCGCGAGAGTCCGCCCTTGTGCTCGCGGATCGTAAACGCGTCGAGCAGCGCCTGCGTCGGATGCTCGTGCGCGCCGTCGCCCGCGTTGATGATGCCGGCGCGGCAGATGCGTGCGAGGAAATCGGCCGCACCGGATGCGGCGTGCCGGAGCACGATGAGATCAGGCGCCATGGCCATGATGTTCAGCGCCGTGTCGGCCAGGGTTTCCCCCTTGACGACGCTGGACGTCGCAGAGGCGATGTTGAGCGTGTCGGCGCTGAGACGTTTTTCGGCGATCTCGAAGGAGGTCCGGGTTCGGGTGCTCGGCTCGAAGAACAGATTGACGACCGTCTTGCCTCGCAGCGTGGGCACCTTCTTGATCGGGCGCGCCCCGATCTCTTTCATCGCGTCGGCCGTGTCGAGAATGAGCACGATCTCTTCGGGCGAGAGCTGCGAAATGCCCAGCAGATCCTTTCCGCGGAGCCGGGTCGTCTTCGGACCGTCAGACGGTGGCCCACCCGCTCTCGAGCGTGCGGCAGTGGCCGTGGCGGAGGTGGCCTTCATGTGACCTCCTCGATCTGCTCAATCGCCACCTCGTCGCGGCCGTCGATTTCCTGCAGCCGCACGTGTACGGTCTCGCGGGTCGAGGTCGGCAGGTTCTTGCCCACGTAGTCGGCTCGAATCGGCAGCTCGCGGTGGCCGCGATCGACCACCACGAGCAGCTGGATGATGCTGGGACGGCCGAAGTCGATCAGGGCGTCGAGCGCGGCGCGGACCGTACGGCCGGTGTAGAGCACGTCATCGACCAGCAGGACTTTCTTGCCGTCGATCGAGAAGGGGATTTCCGTGCGGCGCACGACCGGCTGCGGGCCGACCGCGTGGCGCATCAGGTCGTCGCGGTAGAGCGTGATGTCGAGCGCGCCCGTCGGCGCCTGCTCGCTCGTGATCTCGAACAGGTTGCGCGCAATGCGCCGGGCGATCGGCACGCCGCGCGTCCGGATTCCGACGATCGTCAGGTCGTCGACGCCCCGGTTGCGCTCGACCACTTCGTGCGCGATGCGCACGAGTGTCCGCGCCATGCGGTCGGCGTCCATCACCACGGGCATGGGAAACTCCCGATCTTCCGCCTGCCCCTCCACTGCGCTCGGGGCACCCTGAGCGATAGTCGAAGGGTGAAGGCGGAAGCCACGAAGAAAACGGGATTGGGGATTCGGGATTCGAGAAGAACAGCGGAAGGACCAGTCACGTGCACCTCTTGGGGACCTCACAGGGTCCGCCTTAAAGAGCTGTGAGCAGTATAGCAGAAGAGAGGGGTTCGGGATTTGGGATTCGGGATTCGGAAGACGTTGGTTCTTTCCCACGAACCCCGAATCCCGAACCCCGTCAGCGGTCGTACGTCGGAATAAACGCAATCGGCCGATCCGCGGTGAACGCGCGCGTGAACAGATCGGTTCGGGCGTACCCATCCATATCCCGGCCCACAGGCAGGCCGAGAAAATAGAGAATCGACGGCGCGACGTCGACGACCGAGGCCCGCGGCCGCCGGCCGGCGGCGATGCCGGCGCCAAACGCGAGCAGGAATCCGTCCGGCGCAGCTTCGTGCGTGCCGCTCAACCGTGCGTTTCCAACCGTGCGCTCGAGCAGCCGCTTCCCGGGCGTGAGCGGCTCCATGCCGAACCCGGAGACCACGAGCAGCAGATCGCGGGGCGTGAGGCGTGCCAGCGTGCGGCCGATGATCTGATCGATATGCCCGTAGTGCCGTTCGAGCACGAGGCCGTATTGCCGGCGCTCGTCCTCGGAGACGTCGCCGAACGCGCGCGGGCGCGCGTAGCGCAGCAGGTAATGCCCCGCCGCGTCCAGACTTTGATAACGGACCGCGGAGAACTGCACCCCCCGTCCCTCGATGAGCAGCGTCGAGATCCGCTCGGTCGCGAGATCCGCCTGCAGCGCTGCATCGATGGCGCCTTGCAGGGGCAGCAGCGGGGGGAGCGGCGCCGGCTCGACAGCCGCCGCGTCCGCGGCGCCGGCCGAGGTGGCCTCGGGTTGCGAAGCGGCCGTCCGGACGGCGGGCATCACCTCGGCGGGAAAGATGCCGACGCGCTCCGCCCCTTCGAACGGCTCGCTGAACCGCGAAAACCGATCGCTGACGATGTAGCCGCGCACGGGCGGTGTCGGATGCGTCAGCGGCCAACCGACGATCCCGACCGACACGCCGAAGTGACTCAGAATGTTCCACAGAGGGGTGGCCCGCAGCGCGCCAGACGAGTACGGCTCTTCCAACAGGAACCCGAACCGCACCAGCGCGTGCGCGAAACACAGGTCGGGCAGCAGGCTCAGCGGCGCTGCGTCGCGGATCACGCGATAGAGCGCAGCCGACCGCACGCCATTCTTCGAAGGCCACTTACCCGTCGCCACGGCGGTCCAGATGGGGGCGGGCTGCGTCGGCCGCAGCGACGCGAGGTGCATCACCGCGCCCGAGTCGAGGATCCGTCCGAAGTTCGGCAGGTGGCCCTCCGCCGCGGCCGGCGCGATGACATCGAGCGAGGCGCCGTCGAGCATGATCAGCAGGACGCGCGGCGCCTGCGGCGCTTCGAGCGCCACGGGGTCGATCACCGGCGAGGCGGCATACGGCGCCGGCACGTACGGATTCGAGGCCGGGCGTGCGGGTCCACGGGCCGCCAGCGGCAAGGCGACGGATGCGATCGCCGTGAGGGCGAACAGCGTCGCGCTCACGCGGCTGCCGCGGCGGCCGAACGAGTAGTGGACCAGCGCAATCACGAGAAAGATCAGCGCGCACAGGCTGACGGCCACCGCGCCGGCGGCCATTCGTCGTCCGGCGGCGGGCTCGAGCGTCACCGCGAAGCCGCGGAGATTCAGCCACATCAACGTCGCGGCGGCGCCTGAGGAGGCGGCGCTCAACCACACCAGCAGGCGCAGACTCAGCCAGCCGGGCGAGAGATTCTCTTCGCCAAAGAGCTCCCAGACCACGATCAGGGCGTAATAGGTGACCGCGAGGTGCACGCCATACGTGCCCGCGAGCGTCAGGAACAGCGGGGCCACCGCGCGTGGCGAGGCCGGCAGCTCGGGATTGAGCTGCAGCACCAGAATGCCGAGGTACGTCGCCGCCAGCGTCCCGCCAATCACCGAGTTGGTGAGCATTCGCAAATAGCGCATTTGGTGATTTGGTGATCCGTTCGGCAGTTCGATTTGCCACCGAGAGCACGGAGACCACAGAGAAAACAAATTCAAAAAGTTCTCTGTGCTCTCTGTGTTCTCCGTGGTAAATCAAAAGTATCACCGATCACCAAATCACGAAATCACCAAATGCCCCTATACTTCCCTCGTGGTTGTCGACGTCGACGCCGAGGTGGTCGCGAACACGCGCCTCTCGGCCGACTACAACGTCATCGCGCTCGCGGCGCCGGCGATTGCCTCCGATGTCAAGCCGGGCCAGTTCGTCATGGTCAGGGTCGGAACCGGATCAGACCCGCTTCTGCGGCGCCCGTTCTCGGTGTTCGAGATCCTGCGCGACGAGCGCGGTCGCGCGACCGCCATTACGCTGCTCAACAAGCGGGTGGGGGTCGGCACGCGGCTCCTGTTCAAGATGGAACGCGGCCACGTCGTGCCGGTGCTCGGCCCGCTTGGCCGGCCATTCGAGCCTGTCGAGCCGCCGATCCGGGCCTGGCTGGTGGCCGGAGGCGTCGGGCTGGCGCCATTCGCGACGCTGGCCGAAACGCTCCGGACCCGTGCGGTCGACGTGACGCTGTTCTACGGCGGTCGCAGCGCCACGGACCTCTTTTACGTCGACTGGTTTCAGCGTCTCGGCGTGCGAACCGTGTTGACGACCGAGGACGGGACGCAAGGGGAGCGCGGGCGCGTCACGCTTCCCCTCGAACGCGCGCTGCGATCGATTGATCGCGAGCAGCCGATCATGATGTACGCCTGCGGGCCTGAGCCGATGCTCGAGGCCGTGGCCCACCTCGCCAGGCGATTCGACCGGCCGTCGCAGGTGTCGGTCGAACGCGTGATGGGATGCGGCCTTGGCGGATGCTATAGCTGCGTCATCAGGGTCCGGCAGCACCACGGCGGTTCCCACTTCGTCCGGTCGTGCATCGGAGGCCCGGTCTTCCGCGGGGATGAGATAGTGTGGTGACATGGTGAACCCCGTCGATTTGTCCGTCCGCCTCGGTCCGCTCGAGCTTCGGAATCCTGTCATCGCGGCCAGCGGCTGTTTCGGCTACGGCGTCGAATACGCCGGCGTTGTCGATCTCGCAACACTCGGCGGTGTCGCCGTCAAGGGCCTGTTTCTCACCGAACGGGAAGGACACCCGCCCGAGCGCATCGTGGAAACGCCATCGGGGATGGTCAATGCCATTGGACTTCAGGGGATCGGCGTGCACCGGTTCATCAGGGAAAAGATGCCGGAATTGCGCGACCGCGGCGCGACGGTCCTGGTCAATATCTGCGGGTCCACGCTGGACGAGTACGTCGAGCTTGCGCGCATCCTGTCGGACGTGGAAGGCGTGGCGGCCCTCGAGCTGAACATCTCATGCCCGAACATCAAGGAGGGTGGAATCACCTTCGGCTGCAGCCTGCCCGGAACGCATCAGGTCGTGAGCGCCGTCCGCCGCGTCACGCCGCTGCCCGTCATCCCCAAGCTGACGCCTAACGTCACGGACGTCGCGGCGTTTGCCAGGGCCGCAGAGGACGCCGGCGCGGACGCCGTGTCGCTGGTCAACACGTTTCTGGCGATGGTGATCGACGTCGAAACGCGGCGCCCCGAGCTGTCCAACGTCGTCGGGGGGCTCAGCGGACCCGCGATTCGTCCGATCGCCGTGCGGATGGTCTATGAGTGCCGGCAGGCGGTGAAGATTCCGGTCATCGGCATGGGCGGGATCGCCAGCGCACGCGACGCGATCGAGTTCTTCATCGCCGGCGCGTCGGCGATTCAGATCGGCACCGCCAACTTCGTCGATCCGTTCATCTGGGGCAAGGTCCTCTCCGGCATCGCGGAGTACATGACCCGCCATTCGATCGCCCGTATTTCGGATCTCGTGGGGACGCTCGACACCACCGCACGCGAACAACAGTGGACGAGCTCGTGAGGGAAGAAGCTAGGAGCTAGGAGCTAGGAGCTAGGAGTAAGGAGTGTGGCGCAAGGAGCTGGATCGAGCAGGTGCCCGGAGAGCTTCCCCCTTCTGCCCGTTTGATCGTCGCACTTGATGTTGACGATCGAGCGACCGCGCTTCGATTAGCCGATCGCCTGCGCGGCGTGGTTGGCGCGTTCAAGATCGGCAGCCGGCTCTTCACGTCTGAGGGTCCCTCGGTGGTGCGGCACCTTGTCGATCGCGGCGATCGCGTGTTTCTCGATCTGAAGTTTCACGATATCCCGCACACCGTTGGGGGCGCGGTCTCGGCGGCGGGGCGCCTCGGCGTCTGGATGATGACCGTGCACGCGTCGGGCGGCGTGACGATGATGCAAGCCGCGCGCTACGCGGCGGCCGCTCGCGCGCTCTCGGCTGGCGGGCAGAGGCCGCTCGTCGTCGCGATTACTGTGTTGACCAGCCTTGATGCGACGGCGCTGACCGAGCTGGGCATCGGACGGCCGCTCGAAGCGCAGGTGGTCAGCCTCGCGCGGCAGGCCCGTGCCACCGGTCTCGACGGCGTCGTGGCGTCGCCGCTGGAAATCGCCGCGATCCGCCGCGAGGTTGGCGATCAGTTCCTGATTGTGACGCCGGGAATCCGTGGAGCCGCCGAGGCTTCCGCCTTCGCCCCAAGGGCTTCAGCGGACAAGACGGCGGTCAGGAAGCCGGGCACTGCGACTGAGGAGCCAGGCGACGATCAAACCAGGACGATGAGCGCCGGTGAAGCGCTCGCCGCCGGTGCGAGCTTCATCGTCGTCGGCCGGCCGATCATCGAGGCGGCGGATCCGCGGGCCGCGGCGGAAAAACTGTTAGCCGATCTGTAAGCGGATCGTTCTCACGAATCACCGCGGCGAGCGCGAGCGAGCCGCCCGCCTACGCGCTTTGCGCTTCGGCGAGGTCTCGCCGTAGCCTTGGCGAAGGCGGATGGGAGGCGGTGGGGGTGGGGCCCCACCGCATGTTAATTAATGACGCTGACGCTCTACTCCAAACCTGGCTGTCATCTCTGCGATGACATGAAGGCGATCGTCGCCCCGGTGGCGCGCCGGTTCGGCGTCGAAATGGATGCGATCGATATTTCCGGGGATGCGGAACTGATGAAGGAGTACGGTCAGCAGATTCCTGTGCTGCTGCTCGACGGAAGGAAGATCGCGAAATATCGGATCAGCGAGGCGGAGCTTCGGAGGTGCCTGGAGTGCCGTTAGGCCCCGGAAAGGAATAAAGGAGCATCGGCGTCCAGGATGCCACCTTTATTCCTTTCCGGGGCCTTAGTGCCTAAAGTGCCTGGAG
>JACQTH010000306.1 GCA_016210935.1 Acidobacteriota bacterium
AGGTGATATCGGCGTCGACCTGAAATGGGGCGTCAGGCCGAACCTGACAGCCGATTTCACGCTCAACACGGATTTCGCCCAGGTCGAAGCGGACGAGGAGCAGGTCAACCTGACGCGGTTCGATCTGTTTTTTCCGGAGAAGCGGCCGTTCTTCCTCGAGAACGCGTCGACGTTCCAGTTCGGCGCGCCGCAGCAGATCGACTTGTTCTTCTCCCGCCGCATCGGCTTGTCCGCGACGGGGAGCAGCGGCACGCCCATCGGGATCATCGGCGGCGCGCGGCTGAGCGGAAAGGTGGGCCGCTTCAACGTCGGCCTGCTCGACTTGCAGACCGAGGAGACGACCGACACGCGCACCGGCCGTCTGGTTGCGCCTGCCAATAACTTCAGCGTCTTCCGGCTGCAGCGGGAGGTGGGCCGCTCGACCTTCGGCGGCATCTTCGTCAATCGCGTCGCGATGGGATCGGCCGCGGGGCGCAGCAACTACAACCGCGCGTACGGTCTGGATGCAGCTCTGCAGGTGTCGACGAACACCAAGCTCTTCACCTTCATCGCGCGCAGCGATTCGCCCGGTGCGAACGGCTCCGACTACGCGGGCCGGATCTTCTACAGCTTTTCGAACAACCTGTGGCAGATCGCCGGCGGCTACTCACAGGTGGGCGAGCGGTTCAACCCCGAGGTCGGCTACGTGCCGCGGCGGGGTTATCGCCGGCCCGAGTATCGCCTCTTCTTCCAGCCGCAGCCGAAGCGGTGGACGTGGATCCGCCGCATCTCACCCCACACGAGCTACAGCGCCTATGTCGGTCTGGACGGCGTGCTGCAGAGCTCGAACGGGCATTTTCATTTCTTCGAGATTCAGCCGAAGCAGGGCGGGCGGTTCGGGACCTTCATCGATCGCGCGCAGGATCGGCCGGTGGCGAACTTCGTTGTCTTCAACGCCGGCGGAAGGCGCGTCGTGATCCCGCCGGGACTCTACACGTGGTACCAGCTGGCCAACGAGTATCTGACCAACCCGAGCGCGCGTGTGTCGGGGACGATCCGGGTCCGGACCGGCGGGTTCTACGACGGCGACTTTACAGGCGCGGAGATGACCGGCAACGTGCGCGTCGGGTCACGATTCATCGGCAGCGCGGGGTACACGCGACAGAACGTCGACCTTCCGTACGGGAAGTTCCACACCGACCTCGTTCCAGTCAGGGTGAGCTATTCGTTCACGACGCTGGCGAGCCTGCAGGCGTTGATGCAATACAACAGGCAATCCTCGCTGCTGTCGTCGAACATCCGGCTTGCGCTCCTGAATCGCAGCGGGACGGGCCTGTTCGTCGTCTACAACGATCGGCGCGAGACGACGAGCTTCGATCCGCGGGAGGTTCTGGGGAGATCGTTCGTCGTGAAGTACACCCGGCTCGTCGATTTCTAAAGAGCAGGAGGAAGGAGGAAGACACTCCTCTCTGCTCTCTCCTTTCTCCTTTCTCCTTTGTCTCCGCTCGCCTACTTCTCCGCGAAGCAGTAGAAGTACCCGTTCCCGCCCGTGGCGACCAGATTCTCCTGGCCGCAGCCTTTGCTCCCGTGCGCCGAGTTCCAGGACGTATTCCCGCCGCCCATCCGATCGTGGTGGCCGACCTGCGCCGACCCGCTCGCGGCGTTGCTCGTCCAGTTGCTGCACGCGTGATCGGCGCCGTCTGTGAACGCCGTGCCATCGAGCTGCGATCCGGTCAGGATGTCGTGCTGGTTCGGCTTGTCTCCGACGCCGTTGACGGTCTCGCCTTTTTCCGTGAGCGCCATGACCTTCGTCAGGTTGTTGCCCCGCCGCGCCTGCTCGAGCGTGTCGCCGTGCAGGTCCCCGACGTTCTGCGCGATGCGCTGGCCGCGCGCGTTGTACCAGGGCCCGGTGCCAATCCGATCGCGGGCGTTGACGGCGGGTTTGCCGGCCGCGGCGCTCGTGCTGAGATAGGCGCGCCACGTGCGGTTTCCGGCCCCCGCGGCGGCCGCCAGCGTCTGGCAATGCTTGTCGGCACCTTCGAGCCCGCCCAGGTTGGCGCCGTTGCCGGGGCCGGCGCTGGTGATGAAGAACGAGATCGGCTCCTTCTGTTGGGGCGGCTGGGCGAAGCCCAGATACCCGCCGACCAGCACCGCGAGCGCGAAAAGGATCAGAATCTGGCGTGTCTGTTTCATCGACATCTCCTTCCTGTCGGGACAGGCGGAATCTTACCCGATGGGACCACCGGTACGCGAGACACCAGGGGAGTGACCCCATGTTACGGAAAGCTGGGCGCTATAATCCACCGATTAACTGGGAGGAGGATGCCCGAATGTCGCCACGACGCTGGCTGGCTCTTGCCTTTCCGCTCGCCCTGCTGATCCCGCTGACGGGACGCGCGCAGTCGGTCACGTACCGCCTCGTGCCCGACTGGCCGAAGCTGCCTCCCGGCATGTACTTCGGCTTGAAGGACGCGCCCCCGATGCCCGCCGAGCGCGAGGCGCTGGCCGCGATGCGGCGCGCGCAGGGACAGCGCGGCTCTGGCCGTGGGCAAGCGGCCCCACCGCAGTCGCAGCCCGGGATTTCCGGCGTTGCGATCGACAAGAACGATCGGATCTATGCCTTCAACCGCGGACCGAAGCCGGTCATGGTCTTCGATCGTGACGGAAATCTTGTGCTCGCGGGCGCGGATCAGGAAATCAACGGCAAGAAGATCAATCCGTCATACCAGCACTCGGGCGGCGTCGATTGGGACGGCAACGCCTACATCATCGAGCGCGATGCACACCGGATCGTCAAGCTGAGCCCGAAGCTGGACAAGTTTCTCCTGCAGCTCGGCACAACCGACCAGCGCGGCAACGACGCCACCCATTTCGACCTGCCGTCCGGGATCGCGATCCTGCGTAACCTAAACATCGTCGTGACCGACGGCTACGGCAACAATCGCGTGGTGATGTTCTCGAAGGACGGCAGGTTCATCAAGCAGGTGGGAAAGGGCGCCGGAGGCCCGGACGACAAAGGCAGCGGTGA
>JACQTH010000307.1 GCA_016210935.1 Acidobacteriota bacterium
CGACGGGAACCGCCTCGACGTCGGTCTTGGTGAACGTCCAACCGGCGAAGACCTCGCGGTACTCGGTGAAATCGTATGTGTATCGGATTCGCGCGTAGCGCCCGAACGGCACGTTGAACTCGCCGGACCGATTGAAGCGGCAAAGGCCGTTGAACCCGGTTCGATTCAGGTAGTAGAACAGGGCCGCCGCTTCACGAGAGGAGGCTTCCCCCTTCGCCAGCAAACTGTTGAATCGATCGCGGTGCGTGTAGAACAGGGTTTCGTCGTTCTCCATCCGGAGATCGATGCGCAAACCCCGTTGAAGCCAGCGGTAGAAGTCGATGACATGCGGATTCCCGTCGTTCAACAGCGCTCGCTCCGGTCCCAGACCCAGCGTGACCGCGAGCCCGCCGCAGAACGGTTCGACCAGGCGACTCCTGCTGTGCGGTGTCCAAAGGGGCTTCAGGTGAGGGATCTGCCAGCGTTTCCCGCCAGCCCATTTTAGTGGCGGCGGGGCCCCACCCCCGCCGCCTCCCACGGCTCGCTCGCGCTCGCCGCGCCGGCTTGTGGCGATTGACCGCTTAGTGATGCGATTAATAGTTGAAGTACTCACGGAGTGCCTCGCGTGTGCTGCGAAACGCGAGATCGTCCCACGGAATCTGGCCGGCAGGGAACGCCGTGGCCTCGAGACACTCGTCCGCCGCGCACAACTCGCCGCCGATGGCCGTCGCGGCGAAGACGACGATGATCGGAGCGCGGCCCGGATACGAATAGATGTTCAGCAGCCGATCGAGCCGGACTTCGAGCCCGGATTCCTCCTTCGCTTCGCGAATGGCCGCCACGCGAATCTCTTCGCCGCGATCGACGTAGCCGCCGGGAAACACCCATTTCCCGTAGCCGGGATCGATCGCCCGGCGGACCAGCGCAATCCGATCGTCTTCCATCCGGATGATGGTGCCGACCGCAAGCTTCGGGTCGAGATAGAAGACGAACCCGCAGCCGCCGCACACCAGACGCTCGGGCTCGCCGGCCTTCAGCAGCCGCCGCTCGAGACCGCTGCCGCAAATCGGGCAGAAGCGATAGGGCGGGTCGTCATGAGGGTGAATCATCTCGGGATTGGGATTCGGGGTTCGGGATTCGAAAGGCGCTGAGGTCGGATCACAACGAATCTCGAATCCCGACGCCCGAATCACGTGATCTTCGTACCGTATAATCGCACCCATGTCCATTCTCAAGGTGGCCCGCATGGGTCACCCGGTGCTGCGCCGCCGCGCGCGCGCGCTCGATCCCGACGAGATTCGAAAGCCGGCTGTTCAGCAGCTCATCGACGAGCTGATGCAGACGATGGCGGAGTATCAGGGGATTGGTCTGGCCGCGCCGCAGGTGCACGAGTCGGTGCGGGTGTTCGTGGCGGGCTACGAGGACGAATCGGCGGGCGATCGCGAGCACGCGCCCCTCAAGGTCATGGCGCTGATCAACCCGGAAGTCGAGCCGGTCGGCAATGAGCAGGTCGAAGACTGGGAAGGGTGCCTCAGCATTCCGGAGATTCGGGGCCGTGTCAGGCGCGCGCGCGACGTACGGGTCAGAGGCTACGATCGCGACGGGCTGAAGATCGAGCTGAAGGCTCACGGCTACTTCGCGCGCGTGCTCCAGCACGAGACGGACCACCTCGACGGGATTCTCTTCGTGGACCGCATGGAGACGTTCGAGAGTCTCACGTTCCTCGACGAATACAGCAGGTATTGGGCGAAGGCCGAAAGCTAGGGACCAGGGGCCAGGGACCATGGGCGAGGGAAAGGCCGAGCGACCGGCGAAAGTTGGTCGAGGGACCTAGTTGGACTGCTGTTCTTGAAGCGCAAGTTCCTGGTCCCGAGTCCCTGGCCCCTCGTCCCTACTCCCGATAGAATCGCTTGATGTCTCTTCAGACCGGATCTCCCATTGTCACCCTGCGGAGCATCCCCGGTCTGCCGTTCGACGGCGCGATTGCGGCGGCCCGCACCTGCTATTCCCCGCGCGTCGTCGGCGTGAACGAGGTCACCGAGAAGCAACGCCAGACGATCGGCTCGCTGACGTTCGACGGCGGCCATCACACCGTCTATCAGCACGCCAATTTCGAGTTCGGCCTCGAGAACGTCTCCCGGCAGTTCGTCTGGTCGTTCCTTCACAGTTATCCGTTCTACAACTCCGAGCAGTCGAGTCAGCGCTACGTCAAGCTGAACGAGCCTCGCGCGTTCGTGCCGCCGGTTTCCGGCCAGGCGCTCGACGTCTACGAGCAGGCGATCCTGCGGGCGTGGGACCATTACGCGGCGCTTTCGACGCTGCTCAAAGACGACACGTTTCGGATCCTCAAGGAGCTCCGGCACGTCCTGCCGCAGTCGTCACCGGAGCGCGTGCAGGCCATCGGGCGCGACGCGGAGAAAAAGGCCATCGAGACCGCCCGATACGTGATCCCGATTGCGGCGTTCACCTCGATGGTCCACACGATTTCAGGCATCACGCTGCACCGGTTGCGCCGCATGATGAGAAGCGGCGACGCGCCGCACGAAACACAGCTGATCGTGTCCGCGATGGTCGATCTGGTCAGCGAGCACGACCCCGCTTTTTTCAGCCGCGTAGGGCTCGACGCCCTCGATGGCCAGGCGCTCCCCGAGTCGGGCTTCCCCCGGACGATCGAAGGAGGCGACGAGTTCGCGCGCCGTTTCGACGGGCGGCTGAACGGACGCGTCTCCAGGCTGGTGGACTGGTCCGCGCAGGGCGAGGAGATCGTCGCCACATCAGTTCGTGACACGTTTGGTCTCGACGCCGAAGAGCTCCCGACGGACGAGGCCCTGGACCGGGTGATGAATCCTGCGCGCAACCGGCTGAGGCTCGACACGCTGAACGTGACGTATCACTCGCCGCTGATGCGGTCGCTCCACCACACGACGTACACGTTCGAGAAGCGCCTGAGCCACACGGCCGACTCGCAGGATCAACGGCATCGAATGGTACCGGCCTCGCGGCCGATGATGACCTGGGTCGACACGCAGGCGCCTGATTACGTGACGCCGATGCTGATCGAGCGGAATCCGCACGCCCGCCAGGTGTTCCGTGAAGCGATGGCCGACGCGTGGCAGGCGAAGAATCGTCTGCTCGAGCTGGGCGTGCCGCTGGAGTTCGCGCTCTACGTCCTGCCCAACGCGAAAGCGCTGCGACTGGTCGAATCGGGCCCGCTCATTGCCCTGCTTCACAAATGGACGATGAGGACCTGCTTCAACGCGCAGGAAGAGATCTATCGGGCGTCGATGGACGAAGTGGAGCAGGTGGCAGCGTGCCACCCGCGTCTGGCCCGATTCATCGGTCCGCCCTGCGTGATCCGCAACGGCCTCGTCTCGCCGCGCTGCACGGAGGGGACGCACTTCTGCGGCGTGCCGGTCTGGTTGGGGTTTCCGAAGGTGGAACGAAGGCTATAGAGTGAACTCACGGGAGTCGGGATTTGGGATTCGTTGTTTTGACTGCGGGATTCGTCTTTCTCACGAATCCCGAACCCCGAATCCCGAACCCCGTGACTCGTAAGTTGGAGTATTCATGCCCGGAAAAGCTCTTATCTTCGGCAAAGACACCTGACCCTACACCCAAGCCGCCCGTGAGGATTTTGCCCGGCGGCACGTCGACGTCGAATACATCAACGTCAAGAAGAAGCCGGACGAGCTGCAGCGGATGCTGAAGCTGAGCGGCGGCCGCCGTGCGGTGCCGGTCATCGTCGAAGACGGCCACGTGACGATTGGGTTTGGAGGGACGTGAGGGGTCTGAGGAGCGCCCCGGTGGGGCGCCGAGTCAGCGTCGAAAGTCTCGGTAGTGGGTCTGTTTACGGTGCGACGCGCGAGGCCACGCCGGAAAACGTGCGGGCCGGCCGCTCCCGGTCGCCCGACCGCAAGGGTCGCGCCGTCAGCGTCCGCGCCGCGAACGCCGCTCCGTACAGGCGCACAAACGAGTTGAAATCCGATCGGCGCTCAACCTCGCGGATCCCTCAGCCGCCCGCACGTTTTCAGTTCGTAGTGGATGAGTCGGCGTGGCTCGAAGCGTCGCACCGTAAACAGACCCACTACCAAGTCTCGAATTCGGCCACCCAACTTCCGACTTTTGACTTCTGGCTTCCTTGACAC
>JACQTH010000295.1 GCA_016210935.1 Acidobacteriota bacterium
CTGGACGCCGGGGCCGACGGACGACAGGATTCTGAGGATAGTTCCCGCGAGGTGAATTCTTGGCGATCTAGCGAAGCTGCGCCTCAAACCGACCAGCGCTGCTTCGCTAGATCACGAAGCTTTATTCAATAGCCCCGCTACGCGGGGGCTAGCCGTGCTTGGGCAGCCAGAATGTGACCGTTTCGTACACATTCTGGCCGTGCAAGCACGGCTAGCGATTGAGCGATCTGGCGATTGGGCTTTTTTGATTGGCAATTCGACGATCTCTTGCAGGGATCGCTTAGCTCACGTACCGGCCGCGGCATCCGGGTCGCCATCATCGACAGCGGCGTCCACGCGGCGCACCCGCACGTAGGCGGCGTGGCCGAAGGGCTTCAGATCACCGTCGATGGCGACATCGGGCCGGACTTCACCGATCGCCTTGGCCACGGCACGGCCGTCACGGCAGCCGTGAAACAGCAGGCACCGCACACCGAGATCATCGCCATCAAAGTGTTCGATCGCGGGCTGTCGACGAGCGCGCGTGCGCTTGTGCGTGCGATCGAAGCCGCGATCGATCGTGATGCGCATCTCGTCAATTTAAGCCTGGGCACGACGCGGCAGGAGCATCGGCCGATGCTTGAACGCGTGGTGCGGACCGCGTCTGCCGCGTGCGTGCCGATTATCGCCGCCGCTCCCACAGCTCGGGAGATCTGGCTGCCCGGCGCCCTGCCGGAGGTGATCGCCGTCGCACTCGATTGGGCGTGTCCGCGCGACCGGTACCGTGCCGTGCTGCTGGACGGCAGCCGTCGCGCGTTCGCAGCGTCGGGCTACCCGCGTGAGATTCCAGGGGTCTCGCCGGAGCGGAACCTGAAAGGCCTCAGCTTTGCGGTGGCCAATATGACAGGCTTTGCGGCCCTGGCGCTGGAGGGTCTTGGAAGAGTCGAACCGGGGAAGTTGCTGGAATTGCTGTCTGAACGAGCCGCGTAGTGCAATCGCCAAATCGCGAGATCGCCACATCGCAACATTTCTATAATCCGCGCTCGAACAACGCCGCGAACGCGCCTTGTCTGTCCTCGAGGAGCTCGAGAGGCCTCCCCTGCTGGACCGCCCGCGCGCCCTGGAGCACAACCGCGCGATCGGCCTCCAGCGCGAGGTGCGTGCGATGGGAGATCACGATGGTCGTGCGGCCCTTCATCAGCACGTCGAGTGCCGCGGCGACGCGGCGTTCCGTCGCCGGATCGAGCGAGGAGGTCGGCTCGTCGAGCACGAGCACGGCTGGATCGGCCAGCAGCGCGCGGGCGATCGCGATGCGCTGGCGCTCGCCGGAGGAGAGCGCCAGGCCGCGCTCGCCGACGATCGTCGCCAACCCGTCCGGCAGGCGCGACACGAAATCGTCGAGACCCGCGGCGGCGCTGGCGCTCCGCAACTCCTGCGCGGTCGCCCCGGGCCGGACGTAGCGCAGGTTCTCGGCGATCGACGCGTGGAACAGCACCGGATCCTGCTCCACGCGCATCACGAGGCGCCGGATGTCGGCGAGCCGCAGCGTCCGCAGATCGCGCCCATCCAGCCGCACGACTCCCGAATCGGGATCGATGAGCCGCACGAGCAGATCGGCGATCGTCGACTTCCCGCTTCCGCTCGGCCCGACGAGCGCGACGTGCTCCCCGGGCGCCACTGAAAAGGTGAGGCCTTCGAGGACCGGGGCCCCGCGATCGAACGACACCGTCACGTGCTGCAGCTCGATGGCGCCTTGCGCGCGTTCGAGCGCCGTTGCGCCGGGCGACTCGACGACTTCCGGGGCGTGATCGAGAATCTCGTGGACCCGCTTCAATGACACCTCGACGGTGGCCAGGCTCGCGTAGAGGCCCATCAGTCCCTGAAGAGGCGCCAGCAGGCGCATCTGGTACGCCATGAAGGCGACGAACGTCCCGAGGGTGAGCGAACCGGCCACAACACGCTGACCGCCGTACAGGAAGATCATCGCGGTCGCGCCGGCGAGAATCAGGCCCGGCACACCCCCGCTCAGATAGCTCGTGAGCTGCATCCGCATGAGGGCCCGGACGAACTCGTCGTTCCGCTGGCGAAAGCGCGCGATCTCCCGCTCCTGTGCGTTCGACGTGACCACGACTCGCATCGCCTGCAGCGTTTCGATCAGGAAGCTGCCGATCCCGGCGCTCGCCTCGCGCACGGCCGCCACGCGGGACGCCATCACGCGGCGGTATCGAGCCAGCATCCAGGCGCTGAACGGCACCAGCGCCATGCTGATGAGAAACAACGGCAGATCGAGCCACGCCATGACGCCGAGCGTGCCGATCAGAAACAGCACGTTGCCGGTCCAGGCGAGCAGCGTCTCGGCGGCGATGCGTTGGATCTCCCCGATGTCGTTGTTGAGTCTCGAGACGATGTCACCCATGCGGGTCCTGGCGTAGAAGCGGGGCGAGAGCCGTTGCAGATGCCGATACATCGCCAGCCGCATGTCGAAGAGGATCGAAGCCGACGTCTTCGTGTACAGGAGACCGGAGAGCAGGTTGAGGCCGAAGCTGCCGGCGGTGAGCGCGGCAAAAGCGCCGGTGATCCACCGCAAGGCCCGGGGGTCACGCCCGACGAGCGCCCGATCGACGAGATCCTTCGTCAGATAGGGGATCGCCAGCGCCACGGCGGTGCCGGTGAGGCTGAGCGCCAGGATCGCCCCGAGCTGGCGCCGGTACGGCACGACGGCCGCCAGGGCGCGCCGCAGCTCGGGGGACAGTAGCATGTGAGTTCAAGAAGCTAGGAGTTAGGAGTAAAAGGGTCGCCTCCTAGCTCCTAGCTTCTAACTCCTGACTCACCGCGTGACCTTGCCAGGCGCGGGACTCACGATCAAGTCCGTTGTGTTGTCCAGATCGAGCTCGATCGTGCGGAGGTACTTGTACGTCGCCGCTTCGTACAGATCGATCGTGTTGCCGGCGTTGTAGATGTACAGCACCTTGCCGTTGGAGCTCGGCCTGAGCGACATGCGGGGGCGACCGCGGAATTCGCTGTGACTCTGGACCCGGCGCCCTTCCAGGTCGAACGTCCAGAACTCGTAGCGGCCGATCTCCTGAAGCAACCCGTACGCTTTCTGGCGATCCGGCGCCAGCGCGAAGCTCACGCGCCGCGTCGGGCCGAGCGTGTAGAACTCGACGCTTTTCTGCGTCAGATTGACGCGCGCGATACCCATCATGTCCCGGTTCTGGACCGGATCGCGCTGGAAGAACAGCCCCGTATAGAACCCCGGCTCTTCCCACGTCGAATCCCGCGGCCCGAAATC